>JBCDIQ010000329.1:0-6730 GCA_039024295.1 Bacteroidota bacterium
CGTAAAGAGCTGCTCAAAAGGCGAGAAAGCCGACAAGAGGAATTAGATCGTGGCATTATGCCCGATTTTCTCCCAGAAACTAAATCTATCCGGGAAGGATCTTGGAAAGCAGCCCCCTTACCTGATGATCTTCAGGACCGTCGGGTTGAAATTACCGGTCCGGTAGAAAGAAAAATGATTATCAATGCCTTGAACTCCGGTGCAAAGATGTTCATGGCTGATTTGGAAGATTCAAATTCCCCTACTTGGGAAAACAATATTCAAGGGCAGATCAACCTTAGGGATGCTGTTAAGCGTACCATCACTTTTGAGGATAAGAAGAAGGGAAAGTTTTATCAGCTAAAGGATGAAGTGGCCACCTTGTTGGTGCGTCCCAGAGGATGGCACCTGGAGGAAAAGCACATCACGGTTGATGGAGAACCCATGAGCGGCTCTATGTTGGACTTTGGGCTATATTTCTTTCACAATGCCATCATGTTGCTGGCGCGTGGGTCTGGGCCGTACTACTACCTGCCCAAAATGGAAAGTCACCTGGAAGCTCGTTTGTGGAATGACATATTTGTGTTAGCACAGAGCAAACTGGGATTGCCACTTGGTACCATTAAAGCTACCGTACTGATTGAGACCATCATGGCCTCATTTGAACTTGATGAAATTTTGTATGAACTAAGAGACCATTCAGCCGGGTTTAACTGTGGCCGATGGGATTACATTTTTTCGTATATCAAACGGTTCAGCAGCAATTCTAACTTTTTGACTCCTAACCGAGCTCAGGTAGGAATGACTGTCCCTTTCATGAAGGCGTATTCTCATTTGGTGATCAAAACCTGCCATAAACGTGGCGTTCATGCGATTGGCGGAATGGCTGCACAAATCCCCATTAAAGGAGATGAAGCAGCGAATAACGCTGCACTTGAAAAAGTGCGTAACGACAAATTGCGTGAAGCAAAGGATGGACACGACGGAACCTGGGTCGCTCACCCTGGGCTGGTGCCTATTGCCATGGAGGTATTTGATGAGCATATGCCTTCTCCTAATCAAATTCACCGTCTCCGAGAAGATGTGTCTGTCTCAGCAGCCGATCTGATCGAAGTACCCGAAGGAACCATCTCTGAAGAAGGACTTAAGATAAATATTGATGTAGGCATCCAGTATATTGAAGCATGGCTTCGCGGTAATGGATGTGTACCTATTTACAACCTGATGGAGGATGCTGCGACCGCTGAAATCTCCCGTTCCCAGGTATGGCAGTGGATTCATAATCCTAACGCCAAGTTAGACGACGGTCGAGAAATTACTGTGGATCTTTATCGTGAGTATTTGCCAGGACAACTTGCACATATCAAATCACTGGTAGGAGAGGAAGCTTATAAAAATGGTAAGTATGAACTGGCTGCAGAGCTGTTTGACAAACTCGTCACTAGCGATACCCTCGACGAATTCCTGACATTAAGTGCATACGAGCATATATAATCCTGATTGGAAAGGTAATGACAAAATGTGATTCAGTTGTTAGCAAAATAGACTAGCACTCATCACCTCTTAGCTTATACCTATTCCCCATCAGCTATTCCCCCAACTATAATTTAACCTGTTAAGATAATGAGCAGAACAAAACAAGAACAGATCAGCGCCCTAGTAGCTGACTGGGCAAGTAACCCTCGCTGGAAGAATGTTAAGCGTACCTATACCGCTGAAGAGGTAGTGAACCTCCGCGGATCCATCGAAGTCGAATACACCTTAGCCAAATTAGGTGCTGAGAAATTGTGGAAAGGCATTCATGGTGAAGATCCGATTTGTGGATTAGGCGCGATGACGGGTAATCAAGCAATTCAAGAGGTACAGTCAGGGTTAAAAGCCATTTACTGCTCAGGTTGGCAGGTAGCAGGTGATGCGAATACAGCTGAAACCATGTACCCTGATCAGTCATTGTACCCTGTGGATGCTGTGCCCCGCCTGGTGCGTCGCATCAACAATGCGCTTCAGCGTACCGACCAAATCCACTGGATGAACGGTGATACTGACATTGATTGGATGGTGCCCATCGTAGCCGATGCTGAAGCTGGATTTGGTGGCAACCTGAATGCCTTCGAACTGATGAAGCACATGATCATGGCGGGTGCTTCTGGTGTACACTTTGAAGACCAGCTTTCTTCTGCTAAGAAATGTGGTCACTTAGGTGGTAAGGTATTGGTTCCCACACAAGAGGCCATCAATAAATTGATTGCCGCTCGTCTGGCCGCTGATGTGTTAGGGACTTCTACGCTGGTTATTGCTCGTACAGATGCAGATGCAGCTAACCTGCTTACCTCTGACGTAGATGATCGTGACAAGTCTTTCTGTACCGGTGAGCGTTCGTCTGAAGGTTTCTACTATGTACGCAATGGCCTTGAGCAAGGGATTGATCGTGGCCTGGCTTATGCCCCATATGCTGACCTGATCTGGATGGAAACTTCTAAGCCAAATCTGGAACAAGCCAAGAAATTCGCTGAAGCGATCAAAAAAGAATATCCTGATCAGTTGCTCGCTTACAACTGTTCTCCTTCCTTCAACTGGAAAGCGAATTTGGATGACAGCACCATGAAGAAATTCCGCGAGGAATTGAACGCCATGGGCTACAAATTCCAGTTCATTACCCTCGCAGGATGGCACGCCCTCAACAACAGCATGTTTGAGTTGGCTTCTGCTTATGCCCAAGAAGGAATGTATGCCTACTCTCAGCTTCAGGAGCGTGAGTTTGCCAATGCGAATAGCGGCTACCGCGCTGATAAGCACCAGTCTTTTGTTGGTACTGGATACTTTGACGCGGTACAGAACACCGTTACTGGCGGTACTGCTTCAACCACCGCGATGGGTGGGTCCACTGAGACCGACCAATTCCACGGATAAGTTTAGTCTTTGCATATTGAAGAATGGAAGAAGCCCTCGTATATCGGGGGCTTATTTTTTGGGGAATGGTTGAGGTTCGACCCACTTTGGGGTCGATCTTTTATGGTCGTTCGTGCTATACATATGTCACTCCTTCGGAGTGATACTGGAATGGATTCCCGTCGCTTAGGTTAATCAGAAGATGGAGGGCTTTTTGCACCTGCAAACTGCACCCCGAAGGCGGTGCGATATGTATAGATAACCGTTTCTGAGTTTCTCGACCCCGAAGAGGGTCGTATCTATTGAGTGGAATTCGCTAAATTCAGCATACAAACAATATCCACATGCCAGGAACTTTCTCACAAATCTACATTTAGGTAATTTTTGCGGTCAAAGGAGGACAAAATCTCATTCAAAACGAATGGAAAGATGAACTCCACACATACATTGCAGGCACCACCATTGAAAGCGAACCTTTCGAGAAGAGTATCAGGAATTACTTCATAAATTTGAAGTTCCTCATGAAGAAAAATACCTGTTTGTGTGATACGATTACCCCCCCTGAATCTCCTCTAGCATACTCAAATAGCTGTTGTAGCGAGAAGGGTGAATCTCACCCGCTTCCAAAGCTTTTTTTATTGCACAGCCCGGTTCATGGACATGCAGGCAATTGTTAAACTTACATGCTCCCAATAGGCGATACATTTCAGGAAAATAATGACTAAGCTCTTCCGCTTCAAAAGCTGAAAGCCCCATTTCTTTGATGCCTGGAGAGTCAATCAGAAATCCGCCAGGTGCCAACTCAAACATCTCCGCATAGGTAGTGGTGTGCCGACCTTTTAAGGTATTATCAGAAATATCACCCGTTCGCAGATCGAGATCAGGGTCCACCAGGTTAACCAAGGTAGACTTGCCCGCACCTGAATGTCCTCCGATAAAGCTCGTTTTATCTTTGAATAATTCAACCAGCTTAGGTTTGGCAGATTCATCCAATGAACTAATGGGAAGCACTTCATATCCGATGTCCCGGTACAGATTCACCACTTCTTCTAGCTTTGCCAATTGCCCCTCAGAAGTAAGCAAGTCGATTTTATTTACCACCATAACCACTGGTATGTGGTATGCCTCGGCAATGACCATAAACCGATTGGCAAATCCAGTTGTGGTATGAGGCTGCTCCAGGGTATATACCAGAACGGCCTGATCTATATTGGAGGCCAGAATATGAACTTCGTGGCTCTTATTGACTGATTTTCGAAGCAGGTAATTATCCCGAGGTAAGATGTTGGTAATCATCGCCAGCTCTTGGGCTTCGTCTTGTGCTACCACAACACGATCGCCAACCGCTACAGGATTGGTTGACCTGATTCCTTTGATTCGGAACTTACCCCTTATAACTGCTTCCAATAACTTTCCATCTGTTTGCTTTACCCAAATCCGAGATCCGGTGGAGCGAACAACGATGCCAGTTGACTCCGTTCCGACAGGTGATTTGGCCTTTTTTCCTTTTCGTTTAGCGGGCATATATGGGTTCCGTATGGATGCGCTGCCACCTCTCAAGGTTTCGGGCCTGGGTTTCGGATGGCAGGTCTTGTAGGGTAAAAACGAGCGTTTCCAATTTCCATTGATGCAAAGCAACCAATTGAGTAGTTCTTAGGGTGCCCTGGCGGAAAAAATGAATTTCCATGATGCCATTTCCGTGATAAGCAAGGGCTTCATCAAGGCTAGGGCCAATTTGCATCCCATTGATGGCCACCAACTCATCTCCAATTGCGAGGCCTGACATTTCTGCCGGGCTGCCGGGCAGCACATTGGTCAGTTGATGTATTTTTAGGTCAGCCTGACGGACAATGCCAAATGTGTGCACAGCTAAGGTGCCAATAGGCTCCTTGCGAACATCAAAACCATAAAAGTCCGCTGCTGATTCCAGGGCTGGGACCAGCGATTCAACTCCTTGGATGTATTTGTAAAAGAATTCTTCCAGAGAGTTGCCACATTCCTCCTCAGCAATTCGCTGATAATCAGCAGAAGTATACCCCCGGTTTGCTTTGGCAATCTCGTGATACATCCTTCGCATGACTGTATCTAAAGAACTCTGGTGGCTGGTCAATTTTCGAATATGGGTATCCAGCAAAAAAGCCACCAGATAGCCTTTGGTGTAAAAGGAAATCCGGCGGTTGGGAAATACTTCTCGTTGGTAAGCATTGGCCCAGCTCTGGATGCTTGCCTGTTCCAAAGAAGTCACGTCTTTTCCCGTCATGGACATGAAACGCTTGGTTTCATTGTTGATGCTTTGCAGCCATTCACTCAGGTTCCAACCTCCTCCCTTCCAGATCATCAGGTCTCCATAATAGGTGGTCACCCCTTCTGTGATATAGTGCAAGGCTGAGACCTGGGCCTTGGCATAATCATAGGGTTTCATATCTGCTGGGCGGAGTGCCTTCACATTCCAGGTATGGAAGAGTTCATGCGAACTGATTTCCAGAAAAGACCGATAAAAGTCAGGTTGCATGAGACGCGTTCCTGGACCCATCGCTATTACTGTGGAATTAATGTGCTCAACCCCGTGGCGCATCTCATAGGGTGGCATTACAAACAAGTAATGGTATTCAGAAACCGGAAATTCCCCAAAAACTTCCAGTTGGGCCTCAGTATACCGGGTGAAATCTTTTTCCATCCTTGGTAGATCTGGGGTGCAATTACCCTGGAACCACAAATGGAAGGGAATGCCTCGGACCTGAAATTTATGGTGCTGAAGGTCTGCACCAGCCAACAACGGAGAATCAACCCATTCGTCAAAAGAGGCAGCTTCAAGGGTGTGCTCAGCACATGGAAGCCCGCAAGCAACCTGGTAAGTCTTGGGGAGTCCCTTTAAGATAATTTTATGGGGCTGATTCAGGGTGTCTTGGGTGAACAGAGAGAAATTAATGCCATTGAGGTAAACATGACGATCATCAACAAAACTCCCACCTGCATCCTGGACCTTGGCAAAGAAGCTGTAACTTACCTTGATGGGGGTTCCTGCTTTTGCATCCAACTGCCAACTATGGGGAGATACGGGCATTAATGGGATAGGGGTTCCAGTCTGATCTTTTACGATTAGGTCGTTCAGGGTACGTTCGAAGTTTTGGTATTCATATCGTCCGGGTCTCCACCTGGGTAGGTGAAGGACAGGAGCATCTTTGGAGGTCACGAACTGTAGTTGCACTTTAACCAGGTGAGATTGCGCCAAGCTGAAATCTAGTGAAAATGTTACCATGTGATTAACATAGAATATTGTGTTAGTAATTCAAAATTTTATCCAATTGGTGTGACTTTCTTTCATCTGTTCATTCTAAATTGTGGAAAATGCTAGTATATTGTTTTCAAAGCAGATGTTGGATATTGGATTAAATCGTTCATCTTAAATTGAATGAGTTTATTTGGTATCTTTTGATGGCTATATTTAATACTGTATTCAGTATTTTACCCTAAAAAACCTCTCAATCAACACAATCCTATGAAATCACTTGTTCCCATCCTTTTTGTAACACTTATCGCTTGGATGGGGGGTGGTACTTGGTTTTGGGTCTGTAAGGTTAAACTCTTGTGCGATGAAGCGGAGCAGGAAATGGCTGCTATCACTGCCCCTGCCGCTGCACCTGTAGAACCTGAAGTAACTGTTCCCAAATTTCCATTCACCATCACCTACCAAGATTCCTTTTTTGATGAAGCAGATGCTACCCTGAAGTTTCCCAAAATGAGCATGAAGGGCCTCGTTCCGGCTCAGGTAGAGGAAAAACTTCGCAAAATGGTAAGCTTCATGCAAGCAAACCCCAAGGTGGACCTTGAAATAACAGGACTATACGGTACCAAGGAAGAC
>JBCDIQ010000330.1:0-6718 GCA_039024295.1 Bacteroidota bacterium
ACCCACTGTTTTTTGCTGAAACATTTTTTCGCTAAATTGGATCAGCTCCTTGACTGTTTACAGCCCTTAATTTCACATCTGATGAACAAACGACTACCACTCGCATCTCTGGTGCTGGTTTTAATGCTTTGGTTACCAATACCCACATATGCCCAATCCAGCACTTACGATTTTGTCTACAACATTTTTGAGCGCAAGTGCAACAGTTGCCATAGCACAGCCTCTCCAGTCGGAGGGCTTGACCTGGAAGGATCGGGAGCTACTGTGGCGGCCAAGCAGGCAGATGTTTACGCCAAAATATTCAGCCAAAGCCCAGGAAACGCATACGCAAGTGGGCAGAATTATAAATTAATTGATCCGGGAAATGCCTGGAGGAGCTATATTTTCCGGAAAATAAATGCTGGACTCCAACCCAACATGGTGCTTGATGCTGCCGAGGGAGACCCTCATGATAACAGTCAGCTGCATACAATCACGGACCTGGAAAAGGAGGCCATCCGTCAGTGGATTTTTCAGGCGGCTCCCCAAACCGGCAATGTAGTGGACATCCCCCTTCTCCAACAGTATTACGCTGGGAATGCTGTCCCAAGTTTCACCACGCCTCCACCCGCTCCAGATCCTGCGGAGGGATTCCAGGTCCAGCTAGGCCCATTCTTTCTAGCACCAGAAGGGGAAATTGAATACTTTTGGAAGTATGCCACACAATTGAAGCAGGACATCGAGGTGAATAAAATTGAGGTGCTGTTTGGCAATTATTCTCACCACCATATCTTGTACAAGTATCGCCCCAATACCCAACAGATAAAAAATGAAGGGTTAAGGCTGGACCCTGCTCATGAGTATACCAGCCTGGTAAGTGCCCAACAATTTGCAGATACCATCACCCTGCCTAAAGGCAGTGCTTTTTTCTGGGAAGCAAATACTTATTTGGATTTCAATACGCATTACATCAATTACTCCCGGGACAAAGTAGCTGGATGTGAGGTGTACCTCAATATTTACACCCAACCGAAGGGAACGGCGAGACAAGAAATGAAGTCAGAGCTGATTCCCAACACCTCCATCTATATTCCAAACGATAGCGTGAAGCACACCTTCCAGGCAAGCTTTTTCGATAGTCGATTGCCAGTAAATATTTACCTATGGGGGCTGACCAGTCACACCCATCAGTGGGGAGTGGATTTTGATGTGTTCACCAGAAACACAGATGGGACGCGTGATGACCATATTTTCGATGCTGAATACAAGGACGGCGATCCGAATGGGTTGTTCCGTGGATATGATTACCAGCATCCCCCCATCCGGTACTTTCACGATTTTCTGCCCGTACGGTTGGACAGAGGGGTCATTTATGAAGCCTCCTGGATAAATAAAGGTGCTGCGCCTGTCCGTTGGGGAGATACTTCAGACGACGAGATGATGGTGTTGCTGTTCTTTTACCTGGAGGACACCGCGGGTGTGCAAACGGGGCCTCCCACTTCGGTCGCGGAAACGAGGTCTTCTATGTTGAGCATGGTCCCTAATCCTGCAAGTGGCCTGATCAAGTTGTACGCTCCAGACGCAGTAGGTGCCATCCAATTTACCTTGATGGACCAAAACGGTCGAGAGGTATTACAAGAAAACCTTGAACAAAATGGAAAATGGGTAAATGTCAAACATTTACCCAAAGGCCTGTACTTCTACCGTTTGGAAAATTCCAAGGGAGAGGTACGTATGGAAAAGGTATTGCTTAGGTAGAAATGATATAAGGTGGCCGGCGAGAAAACCGACCGCTTCCATTTATTTTGTCTTCAAGACTTCAAAAACCTTTCTTTTATCACCGGTTAATACCTCGACATAATAAATGCCGGGTACAGCTTCAATCGTCAGGTCTACTTCCTCAGCGATCCCATAATGTTGGCTCAGGACTTCTTGCCCAAGCACATTTCTGATGGTGATAGAAACATCTGGGTAAGCAACATCCAGGTCAATGGATAGCTGTCCATTCGTAGGGTTTGGGTAAACAGTCGCGTTCTCAATTGTGGATAGCTCAATGGAACTAAGTCCAGCCAAAGAATACACCCGCACATGGCCTGCACTCATGCCATTGTCATTGTTACCGGGCGCGCTGATGGCGACTGTTTGCGCGTCTGGCATATACACTTTATCACCGGAGATGTTGCTTGCACCCGCTCCGTCAATGTCTCGCCCTATTTGTTGCCAGGCACTTCCTGTCCACCGATAAATGCGGGTATGGCCGGATAAATCTCCACTACCATCATTACCGCCAGCGCCAATTGCGATGGTTTGTGCATCAGGCATACTAACAGATATCCCCGAAAAGTCTCCTAATGCTTCCCCATCTATGTCAGCCCCTTTTTGTTGCCAGGCACTTCCGTCCCACTGGTAGATTCGAACATGGCCCGCACTGCTTCCATTGCCATCATTAGCGGGAGCACCAATAGCAACCGTCAGGGCATCCGGCATGCTTACTGATCTACCTGACTCGTCTCCGGCTGCTTCTCCATCAATGTCAGCCCCCTTTTTTTTCCAATCTGTTCCATCCCACTCGTAGATGCGCACATGGCCCGCATCCCTGCCATTACCTGCGTTATATCGTGCACCAATGGCTATAGTAGAAGCATCAGGCATACTAATCGCTCGGCCAGATTCGTCCCCAGAGTTCTCGCCATCTATGTCTGAACCTTTTTGCTGCCAGGCACTGCCTGTCCATTCATACACCCGAACATGGCCAGATTGGGTTCCTCCGTCATCATTTCGATGGGCACCGATGGCCACCGTTTGGGCATCGGGCATATCAACGGCAATCCCAGACCAGTCGACAGCAGCTTCGCCATCAATATTCGCCCCTTTCTGCTGCCAGACACCACCTGTCCATTCAAATACGCGGACATGGCCGGCCTCAGTTCCATTGTCACTGTTCCCAAAGGCACCGATGGCTATAGTCGAAGCATCAGGCATACTCGCGGAAACACCCGAACGGTCATCCGCTGCTTCTCCATCTATGTCCGCACCTTTTTGCTGCCAGGCACTTCCGGTCCATTCAAAAATTCGGACGTGGCCTGCATCTTCTCCGCCGCCATCATTTTGAAAGGAACCAATGGCTACGGTTTGGGCATCAGGCATGCTCAGGGATTCTCCCGAACGATCATCTGCTGCTTCTCCATCGATGTCGCCGCCGATTTGGGTTTGAGCATTCAGAGCTTGACTGAAGCCCAAGGCACTAATGATGACAACGGTTTGTATGAAATTTTTCATGGTTATATTAATTTTGGCTTGTGTTCACTGTAATTTTATAGGGTTTTAATTAATTGATAAAAAAGAACTTAACCTCCTTATGCAGAAGCTTATTCCTTCTTCAGAATTTCGAATACTTTTCTTTCATCCCCCGTAGAAACCTCCACAAAGTAAATTCCAGGTGCATGTTCAAGGATCAAGTCAATTTGCTGGGTAGCCCTGTAATCTTGATTCAGCACTTCCTGCCCCATCACGTTTCTGACCACAACAGATACCTCAGGATAGGTGGAACCCATGTCTATAGAAAGCTGTCCGTTTGTAGGGTTTGGATACGCAGTTGAATGGCCAATTGCTGAGGAAGAGATGGAGCTGATACCCGCCAAGGAATAGACTCGCACATGACCGGATACATCTCCATTGCCGTCGTTGTTTGCTGCACCAATGGCTACCGTCTGGGCATCAGGCATGCTTATCGATCTTCCTGATTGGTCGCGAAGGGCTTCTCCATCTATGTCTATGCCCTTTTGCTGCCACGCACTCCCAGTCCATTGATAGATGCGCACATGACCAGCGTTCATACCGTTGGTATCATCACTGTCAGCTCCTATTGCTACGGTCTGAGCATCAGGCATGCTAACAGAGACACCTGAGCTAGTCAATACATCTCCAAATATGTCAGCACCTTTTTGCTGCCAGAAGGTTCCATCCCACTCATAGACTTGAACCTGGCCGGAAGCAGTTCCTCCTCCATTACTTACGGGAGCCCCAATGGCCACGGTCTGGGCGTCAGGCATACTTACGGAAGTACCAAACTCGTCTCTAACGGCTTCTCCACCAATATCAGCTCCTTTTTGCTGCCAAGCTGTTCCGTCCCATTCATAGATTCGTACATGGCCTGCCTGGAATCCATTGCCTCCATTTCGATGGGCCCCGACGGCTATGGTTTGCGCATCAGGCATACTCACAGATATACCAGCTTGGTCACCTGCCGCTTCTCCGATAATATCTGTCCCTTTTTGCTGCCAGACGCTACCCGTCCATTCATAGACCTGTACCTTACCGGATTCATTTCCGTTTACGTTACTTAGCAAAGCACCAACACCAACGGTTTGGGCATCGGGCATGCTAACGGCAAAACCAAACCAACTGCGTCGGTCATCTCCGTCTATATCCGCTCCCTTTTGCTGCCAGGCATTGTTGATCCATTCATAGACCCTTACATGACCAGCATCACTGCCGCCAGCATCGTTCCCAAACGCCCCAATCGCCACGGTTTGAGGATCAGGCATACTGACGGCAGTTCCAGAAAAGTCACCTGCTGCTTCTCCTGCTATGTTTGCGCCTTTTTGCTGCCAGAGGCTCCCAGTCCACTCAAAAATACGCACATGGCCAGCGTTTGTGCCATTCCCGTCATGGGTATTAGACCCAATGGCCACAGTCTGGGCATCAGGCATGCTTACGGAGACCCCGGCTTGATCGCCTGCTACCTCTCCATCAATGTCAGTGCCGATCTGTGTCTGAGCCGATAGGATCTGGCTGAAACAACAGGCTGTTACAAGACAAAAAGTCTTTATAAAATTTTTCATAATTGCATTGATTATTTATTCCATCTGGATGATTCAGTTCGCCTGAAATGTATACCTGTACTTCCAGGTCTTGTAGGGTTCCTTGGCGTAGACATCCATTTCACGCTTGACGGACAGTAATCCTTCCTGGCCATATTCAAACTGAGTCCATTCTTCCAGTTCTCCGTCCCGGAACAGCTTTTCATCGGTTAGTTTGCCGTCTTTGTATTCAAATTCCCACTCAAACAGGATGTTCTTTTCCCGGCGATCATAGGTAGGTGGCCCTGTGGATACCATCATCGTCATGCGCTTTTCCTTATGGTAAAGTTCCCCGTTCTCCCAGCGATACATGGTTATATTGGAAACCCCTGGCACAATTCCAGAAGGTTCCACTACATAGTTCAGTTGTCCATTCATGTAATTGTACACATGAATCCCCATCGTGTCACGTGTTTTTCTTGGCCCTTCATCCACCCTGTATTTGGTCAGGATATTGCCATCTCCATCGTAGGAATAGGTTTTCCAGGTGTATCCGCCAAGGTCCATCGCATCACGCTCCGTATTAAAGGTTTTCTGTTGAACCAAGTGTCCGTGCTCATTGTAGGTGAAATAAGTGGTGTCGCGCTTGGTGTATTGTTTCACCAAAATTCCATCTTCATACACCATGGTTAGCTTGCCATTTAGATAAGGAGGATCAAAAGGGGGAATGCCATCAGGATCGTACATGCCGTATTCCAGTTCGTCTTCTCGCATCGGATAACTCCTGAATTCAGATTTCACCACCGTATCCTGGAAAAACTCGAATGAAACCGAATCTTTGGTATCTATCTCCTCACGATTTATCATCAGGATGGCAGCTTGTTCAAATCGCTTCTTTTCGTCCCAGGAAAAACTCCCCAGGTGCAGGGCAGAGTCTTCAAATAAAGGACCGCCATTTTTGATTTGCAGAAACAGGTCTAGCTGTTGTACATTGGCTTTACCCAGAGAATCAGGATGTCGTGGGAGTAAGTCCAGGTAGGTGATTTGTCCGATCAGCCACATAGGACTTGCGACCAATAGACAAAGGATGAATCGTATTTTCATGACAGGTGTTAATTATTGAATAAGACCAGTGAGTTTCCGTTTTGGATGGTCACCATCTTTGAACCATCTGCAGAAAAAAGGAAGAAGGTATTCTCAGTTGGAAATAGACTGAGTTCTCCGGCCATCTCCTGTGTATCCAGGTTTACTGCAACGGTCTTTTTAGTAGTAAATAAGAAGCAGTATGTATCATTCCAGTAGGTTCCAGTGACGCGAGGGGTATTTACGGCATTTTCAGATTTTCCTTGTCCATCGAAAAAGATCAATCCTTTATCGCCCACCGTGAGCAGTTGACTGCTGGCAGGGATCATTACCTGAAGTTTTCCTGCTTTCTCAGATTTGGTGTTGTAGGTTTTGACCATTTTCCAACTCTGGGTAGAAAAGGCGTACACGTTTTTCTTGCCACCTCGGTAGAGAAATGAAGGGGTAAGGACATCGCCAGCACCTTCCCGGTACACAAAGCCATCGATGGTTTCCGTTTCGGTCAGCAGTTTTCCGGTCTTGGCATCCAGCACAAACAGGGCAGATTTCCCAAAGGCTTTTCCCTTTCGGACGAACACAAAATCGCTGGATGCAAAGCTTAGGTCCGTGCCTTTACTGAGTTTGTCTGATTGCCACAGTTGTTTACCCGTCTTGATGTCGTACTTTTGGACCATGGCTTTGCTACTCCCGTCATTTGCATAAAGCCGCGGTCCTAGTTTGAAAGTAGAGGTGTACAGGTAATCTCCTTCCAGAAAACTGGGAGAAGCAATGGACTGAGTTCCACGTGTTCCACCAGCACCAGAATTAAACATGGCAGTCATGGTATTCTGCGTTTTGACCGTTTTTTCATCGAT
>JBCDIQ010000331.1:0-6691 GCA_039024295.1 Bacteroidota bacterium
CTGGCAACGGACCCTATTAACTGGCAGAGTTTGCTTTTTCAAACAGGCTACCTCACCTTAAAGAAAGAATACTTCGAACAACAACTGGTTACCTTGGCTTACCCAAACCGAGAGGTTGAACTTTCCATGAACAGCTATTTGCTGGCTACATTCCGAAACGGCCTACCTGATGACTCTGTACCGTTCTTTCAGAACCTGAAAAATGCGCTACAGTCGGCACAAATTCCCGAGTTTATCACATTAATTAATGCCCTGTTTGCCAGTATTCCTTATCAGTTATTTGACCAAAAGAGGGAAGGATTTTTCCATGCAATACTGCACCTTACGTTTAAAGGGATAGGTCTATTCGTTCAATCTGAAGTTTCTACTTCCAAGGGAAGGGTAGATTGTGTGGTTCAGCTTCAGGATCATGTGTATGTAATTGAATTTAAGTTGGATGCCTCTGCCAAGGATGCCCTAGACCAAATAAGAGAGAAAAGGTATGGGACATCATTTTTGGGTGCGGGAAAAAAGGTAGTAGCCTTAGGCATCAACTTCTCTTCCTCAACTCGGACGATAGAGAGTTGGGAAGCAGTGGATTATACCCAACTCCTCACCGAGGGTTAATCTCTTCCGAGAAAATCCTACCTTTGCTGCATGAATTTGCTTGATGCCTATATCATCAAACGATATCTGGGGTCCTTTTTCTTTATCCTAGGTATTGTGCTGCTGATATGTGTCGTGGTGGACTTCAATGAAAAAATCGATGACTTCATCGACAAGAAGCCACCGGTAGAGGAGGTTATTTTCGATTATTACCTCAATTTTATTCCATTTTATGGGAACCTGCTGGCACCTATATGCATTTTCCTTGCGGTCATTTTCTTTACCTCTCAAATGGCCCAGCGTACAGAACTGATCCCTGTTCTCAGTTCGGGGGTGAGTTTTTACCGGGTGTTGGCACCTTACATCGTGACAGCATTTTTTCTGGCAGGACTTGCCTTCCTGCTGAAAGCCTATGTTGTGCCGGTAACCACGGAGCGGCAATTGGATTTTGAGCACAAATACTTCAAAAAACGCCGCATCTCTTCCAATAAGAATATCCATAAAAAAGTTGCTCACGATACCTTTGTTTTTATCTCCTATTACAATGAAAAGAAGCAGGAGGGTCATACCTTCTCCCTGGAACGAATTGAAAACGGAGACATCGTAACCAAAATTCAAGCGGACCGAATGAAATGGGTGGATTCCACTCAGAATTGGGTCCTCAAAAAGGTGCGACGCCGAGACATAAAAGATTCCAAGGAAGTCCTCTCTTTTTACCAGGAGCTTGATACTACCTTTTTGCTTAGGCCGGGAGATATATTCATCCGGGAAGGAAAACAGGCCAGTCTCACCTTGCCGGAGTTGCTTTCCTACATAGAGGAGGAAGAGTTGCGCGGATCTGATTTCCTGACGGAATTGTACGTGGAGAAAAACCGCAGGTATGCCGACCCAGTAGCCATCATTATCCTGACCATGATAGGTTTTGCCATGTCTTCCAAAAAGTCGAGAGGAGGGATTGCCTTACAAATTGGGCTTGGCCTGCTGATCTGCTTTATTTATATCACCTTGCTGTTTGCAGGGCAAGCCCTTACGGGAGACCTCTACACGCCAGGCATGGCGGTTTGGACCCCAAATTTCATCTTTTTTCCCATTGCACTCCTATTATTGCGGCTTGCGCCAAAATAAGTGACCTGGGTCTGATCGTTTTGTCAAAAGGAGACAACAAAAATGTGGCACTCATTTGCTATATTCTGTTTCTGCTTGCAAAATCTTCACATCTAGCCGACGATCATGAAACATCTGTTGCTTGCTTGCGCACTTATTTTCAGCATTCCGATCCATTCTTCTGCTTATTCCTATCAGGGCACCATCAACCTGGAAAATTGGACGCCTCCTCGCGGTACAAATGGCCCTGAGATTCGCGCCATAACCCTCAAATGGCGGCTCAACGATAACAATGGTCAGCCCGAAGGCTCCTATACCATGCAATGGTACCTGGGAGATTTTTATGTGCTGGATGGAGAAAAGGTAGACCTGCGCGAATTAGGCGAAAGCGTTCGCCAATTGAGCATACAAGACCTCGTATTGGAAGCCGATTTTCGAGTCAACGAACAAAAGGTGGCAGACTTCCAGGTAGATATGGGTGCAACACCCCCTCATGGAGGAACCTGGGGACAAGAAGTACGCTACCTCTACGAATGGGATAAGATGCTCACTTTTCCCGAATCTGACAGCCTGATGCCAGGAGATAGCATACGTGCTTTTTTTGAACAACAGGTAGAACTTCAATTTCTTCGCATTCAAGAAATTTCGTTTGGCGGCACCTACGCCATTGAACGCAGGATTCGTGAACTCAAATCCGAAAATGCCTACCAGTCGGCACTGAGAGACGGAGACCGAGCCTTGGAATTCAACCAATATGAAAAGGCAATTGCCTTTTATGAGCAAGCAAACCAGCTTAATCCCGGTCAGTTGGAAGTAGCCGATCGCATCAAGCGCGCCAAGTACGCTCAAGCACTTGCTCAAGGGGATGCCGCCTTGGAGACAGGTGACCCGGAAGGAGCCATTGAATTCTTCCAAGTTGCTGAACGGTTGCTGCCCAATGAAACAGCTCCCAAACAACGTATCGCATTGGCAAAGGAGCAACTGGCCAAAGCAGCAGAATTTGAGCAGCTGCAAATCGAGCTAAAGGCTCGCTACCGGGTAGAACTGGAGAAGGTAAGCAAGAAACAGAACCAGGCGATCCAGGATGCGGTGGTCACCCTAGATGCAGAGACGGAGGCTTGTCAACTGGAATATGCCGAATATTTTTCCTGCCTTACCCAGCATTACCAGCAGAAGCTCCAGACTGTACCGGATGAAGCCAGGTACCTTGTGTACGACGATGTGCAATCACGGGTCAAATCGGAACATGCCAATCTATGCATCAAACCACTGTGTAACCGCTTTGACGACCGGTCGGATTCCCTGGAATTTACCAGTGTACAATACCTGGGACTGGCCAAGCGCAAATTCAACATCTATGAGCAGACCCGATACGAATTGTTCATGGAACGCAGCCTCGGGCTGCTGGAAAAGTCCCTCGTGAAAGACCCAGCAAATGCAGAAGCCTACCTTTTCCGGGCCAACTTTGCCCCTACCCTGATGGCCAAACTGATGGATGCAGAACTTGCCCTGAAGTACAAGCCCGGGTATGAAGAGGCCATCCGATTAAAAGAAAGCCTTCAGGAGCCTTTCCTGGATGAATTGTATGACAATATTCGGAGAAATAATCAGGTGTACGTCAAGGAGGCCCTTTCCCGTGGGCTTATGACTACCCTCGATACCCACAAAGGATTTACCCCTTTACAATGGGCCGTTCACCATGACCAGCCTGATATGCTCGCCCTGCTCATGGCCAATGCGATGGTCGCCCGGTCCACTGATCCCCTGAACCAGGAACTTCTGCTGATGGCTGCCAAAGAAAATAAACCCGCGACCGCCGAATACCTGATGACGCATGGCGTAAGCCTGAGCATCCCGGATGAAGAAGGCAAAAGTGCCTTGTTGATCGCAACGGAGAACAACTCCCGCGAAGTGGTGGAATTATTCCTGGAAGAAAACCAGGAGGAACTCGATGCCACCAGCTCTGTGGTGTTCTCAGCGGAAAAGGGAAATGTGAGCTACACCGAATTATTTCTGGCTGCAGGGGCCAACCCCAACTCTGTAGACGCCAAAGGGGATAACCTACTGATGCTTTCCATCCAGTACGGCCATCGCGACCTGATCGGGGTGCTCCTCCAGGCAGGGGCAGACGTGAACTTTGTCAATCCGCAGGGATTTACGCCGTTGGCCTACGCTTCTCAAAAGCGGGAAGCTTCAGTAATTGAAAATCTGCTCAGCTATAAGGCAGATGCCAAGAAGGCATTGGAAGTACTTAACCGCAGAGATCCTGAAAGCGGGTTGTATTTAAGCCATCGCCTGGGGATGTATGCATTAGAGAAAAAGGACAAAGATCAGTTAAAAATTGCCCTAAGGGCCAACCCTCAGCTTCCCTTACAGCAAACCCCCTCTTCCAGCCAGAGTTTCCTCCGATTAAGCATTGACCGAGCGGAGCAAGAAATGACCAACTTGATGTTGGATGTTGGAGACTTGGAGGTGAACCAGCCAATCGACGGGGAAATTCTCCTGATCACAGCTCTCAGGTTGGACCAATTAATGGTAGCTGAAAAGCTGCTACGGGAGAAATATGCTTCTATGGATGTGTACACCGACGACAAGGAAAGCCCGCTACACTTGGCCGTTGCCAATGGCAACCGCTCCATTGTGGACTTACTCCTGGAGAAAAAGCATCCTCTCAATGTGCAGGATATTCGGGGCAATACCCCACTTCATCAGGCCCTGCTCAACGGCCAGGGAGACATTGCAGAACTGCTGATCAAGGTAGGTACAGACCTGTCTATCCCAGACAAACGGGGCTGGAAAGCCATCCACATCGCAGCTAAACTAAAAGACGTTCAGCGAGTGAAGGCCATGATTGCCGCCAAAGCAGACGTCAATACCACCGGGGAGTCCGGCATGACAGCCCTGCATTATGCCGCAGAGAACAGTGACCGCATCATGGCTGAATACCTGCTCAGCGTCGGTGCTGACCGCGAAATCGAAGATTACTTCCATCGTACCGCTTCCAAGGTAGCGCGTCAACAGAAGGCCAAGGAATTAGCCAAGGTGTTGAAGTAGGGGTCTGGGACGGTCATGCTTCCTCTTCAGGTGGATGAAACCCAATTTGCTTACGAGGGGGATTGGGGGTATCCAACAGGTAGTCCAGGGCAGCAAAAATCTCCCTGAACTTTCCATCATACTCGGCTTCCATTTTTTCCAACACCTGCATGATCTCCTTTTAATTCACGGCCATCTTTCGAAGTTTCACAAAGGTTCGCATGATGGCCACATTCACTTCTATGGCTTTCTTGCTTTTCAAGACACTTGATAGCATTGCAACGCCTGCTTCTGTAAACCCAAACGGAACGGCTCCTCCCAAGTGACTTTTGGAGGGTATCACATTTTGTGATACCACCTGTTCGATTTCCTCTGGGGTCAACTCAAACATGAAATCTTCTGGAAAGCGTTCTATGTTCCTTCTTACGGCCTGTTTCAGTACGCGCGTTTGCACCCCATAAAGCTCTGCAAGGTGCACGTCCAGCATGACCTTCTCTTTTCGGAGTACAATTATTTTGCTGATTACTTTTTCCTTTGGCAGTATCGAATTCTCCTCACCCATTCTTGTGGTTTTCTCAAAGGTATTTAAAATGGTCGAGACCGTACCCGCTCTTCCAGAAAAGATAGCAGGAGTTGTTCAATTCTAAGAATATTCACTTAATCCTTTTCAAGGATACATCATGCACTAACGACTCAAGGAATTGATTCCCAGATATAGTTTCTTACTTCTGAGGATAATTCTCCCCATCCTGCATGGTACTCCCCAAAAAAGCGCTGAAAAAGTTGGGAAATACCATCCTTGCCGTACAGCCTCTTTAGCCAAAGTTCTTCTGGATAGATGACTATTGGATTCTCTACTGTTTGACAAGTCCAGTGACCTATTTCTAGGTTAAGGTGAGAGTTTAAAGAATTCTCAAGGGAAGAATACCCCTCTATATGATGAGTGGTAGTAAGGAAGTGAAACCCTAGATTTTGATCTATAAAATTAAAAATCAATGAATCATCATCCCCAATCATTCTATTCATGACACCGACTACCTTTATCTCGTCAATTGGTAAAATCCAGGAGGAATCTCTTTCATGAGAGGGATGGCTCGAATGGTATACAATGAGGTTATTTTCTATTTTTATGCTAGCGTTGGTCATTGGAGGAGTATCTTTCATACCATAATCGGGTCGAATACGCTTGCTATCTCCCCCTAAAATAGGTTCAATTTTTCAGGAAATATTCTGCTAAACTGATTTAACCGCTGTGTGAGGAAGAAAAGTAAATCACCACCTTGGATTGTAATGTCTACCCCATACTCGTTTTCCATTTCGGAACCTAACAGCATTTGTTGGACTCCCATTATTCAGGTAATATTTCCAGAGACCAACTTTCTTTCCATGCTTATACTTCCCTTTTACAGCAATGAAACCATTCGTATGATACCTTGTGTAAATTCCATGGTTGATATCATGCCGGAAGTATTGAACGGTGAGCATACCTGTGGTGTCATCCTGAGTAATCCATAAGCCATTTTTTCCCATTTGACCTGATTGATTAATGGGGTTACTCAAATCCTCCGTTGTTGAACAAGCACTGATTAGTATTACTGCCGCAATAATTATCAGTGGGGCCAGGCTTTTCATCTTATTCTGAATTAGAATGAAAGGATCAGCTTTTCGAATTTGGGTCTGGAAAATCTGGGACTCGGTACCTTGATGTTTGTGCCTTTGAGGTAGTAACTGTCTAATTGGGTTGAGTTTGTTAGGATGTATAACCCCAATTAATCAATTCCTACAGGCCCTCATATTTAAACCCCTTCTGCTTAATATAGCCCCTAAATAGGGTCTGCTGAACAACGTGGCTGTTCATGCGGTGCGCAACGTGGTTTGAGCTATCCTTCTAGGCTGCCGCTGCTTGTGATAGTTGCACCTAACTTGTATGAAGGTCCGTCTGAGGTTTTGTAGGAAGTGTTGGGCCTTA
>JBCDIQ010000332.1:0-6684 GCA_039024295.1 Bacteroidota bacterium
AGGAATACAAAGATGCATTTTGGCACATCGAATGGGTAGTAACCATATTATTTTCTGTGGAGTATGGCCTTCGGTTGTACAGCGCACCATCTGCCAAGCGTTATGCCCTGAGCTTCTACGGCATTGTAGACTTGCTTTCCATTCTGCCCACATTTTTTGCCCTGGTATTCACCGGAGCTCAATACTTGACCGTTATCAGGATTGTTCGGCTGCTCCGGGTATTCCGTATCCTTAAGCTCACGGCCTACCTGGTGGAGTCCCGTATTCTCGCACAGGCACTTCGAGCAAGTAGACGTAAGATTACGGTTTTTCTTGGGGCAGTGCTTACGGTGGTGGTCATCATCGGGTCCATCATGTACTTCATTGAAGCTGATGCCGACAGTGGCTTTACCAGTATTCCCAGGGGAATGTACTGGGCCATTGTGACAGTTACCACGGTGGGGTATGGAGATATTGCTCCTAAAACCACCATGGGCCAATTCCTTTCTGCCATTCTCATGATCATCGGCTATGGGGTTTTGGCGGTTCCTACCGGAATTGTATCGGTAGAAATAGCACAGGCCACCAGTGAATATGCCAAAACCAATGCTGCGCGCATGTGCCAAGAATGTAACCAAGCCGGACATGACCCAGACGCACATCACTGCAAATGGTGTGGAGCTGAGTTGCCTGAAATTGTTGATTAATTATTGCTTACCAGCTAGCCTGGAAGGCAAGACCCCATGTTTATATGAAAAAAATTGCGCTTGTTGAATTAGGGGGGTCACATGACGAATGCTTATACGCTCAGCTTTTATTTCTCGAAAACCAGGGGTTTGAAACCATTGATCTGTGGGTAAATGAGCGATTGGCCGATGCCGTGGCATTTTTTGATAAGGCACACCAAACATCTTTCCTTCCCTCCTCCCCTACGGTAAAGGATCTCTACAACTTTCGACAAACCCTTATCCAGCGTGCTTACGACCTGGTCATATTCAATACCTGTCAGGGCAACAATGTAAAAAACCTGCTGCTGCTCCCTTTCCCCAGCCACATCACTTTCGCTGGGATCTTGCACAATACCGGGAAGATAAACGGAAGCTGGGGCCAATCCTTGATCTCTAGAAAAATCACGCGCTACTTTTTTCTCAACGACTTTTTGTTGCGGGACAAAAATGATCCCAAGCTGTCGACTTTTTACCCCATTTTTTTCCCTGAATACCCCCAGGTAGCCTTACCCAAAAGGGAAAAAGAAATTTGGATCTCCGTTCCTGGGCAAGTCGAACTGAAAAGAAGGGATTACTCCTCTATGGTTGAAGCATTGGGCCAGTTGCCGAAAAATTCTCCCATCAAAGTGATTTTTCTGGGTAACAGTACCCATCAATTCGGGGATGGAGAAGCCCTACGAAGCATGGCCATAGCCGCCGGCATTGAACATCGGTTGGTTATTTTTAACGAAAAGCTGCCCAACGATGTATTCTACACCTACATCCAAAAGTCCAATTACATCATGCCCCTGATCCATCCAGGTCATTCCTCCTTTCCCCTATACCAACATCAGATAACCGGTGCCTTCAACCTGGCTTTTGGGTTCAAAAAACCTCTTTTGATGGAATCAGCCTTCAACACCTATGCTGATTTTCGAGAAAATGCACTTTTCTATTCTCAACATGAATTGGTTCCCTTTTTAGCACAACTGTCACCTGCTCCTTCTGATCAAATGTATATGGACCCCAAGTGGACTTTTTGTTTTCAGCAACGTAAGTATTTACAGCATTTGCAAGTTAATTTAGCCGCAGAAATGGATAATTAGCCTTACAAGATGAAACACATCCTCATTATCGGTGCCGGACGTTCAGCCACTTCCCTGATCCACTATTTAAAAAAAGTTTGCCAAGAAGAAGGCTGGGGCCTAACAGTAGGGGATTTGTCCATTGAATTGACCTTGAATAAGTTAGGTGATCATCAGGGGGTTCGTGCCATTGCCTTTGATGTGCACAACCCTGAGCAACTTTCGCAGGAAGTAGCAGCAGCTGATCTGGTCATTTCTATGCTGCCGGCACGTTTTCACGGGGTTGTGGCTCGTGCGTGTTTGACCCATAAAAAGCACCTGCTCACCGCCTCCTATTTGCCGGAAGAAATTCGTGTCCTGGACGAACAGGCCAAGGCTGCTGGTGTTCTCATGCTGATGGAATGCGGACTTGATCCCGGCATAGACCATATGTCTGCCATGCGGGTGATGGATAAAATCAAGGAAAAAGGAGGTGAACTGGAAGCCTTCGAAACCTTTACCGGAGGCTTGCTTGCCCCGGAATCCTGTATGGACAACCCCTGGCAATACAAATTTACCTGGAACCCACGCAATGTGGTGTTGGCAGGTACCGGACTGGTCAAATTTATCCAGGAAGGCAGGTACAAATACATTCCGTACCACAGGTTGTTCAGACGGATTGAGATCATCCATATTCCTGGACATGGGTACTTTGAAGGATATGCCAACCGGGACTCCCTGAAATACCTGGACGTGTATCAACTTCACGGCATTCGCACCTTATACCGGGGAACCCTCAGACGGCCAGGATTCTGCCGGGCATGGGATATTTTTGTGCAACTAGGGGCCACGGATGATTCTTATGAGCTGGAAGGAGTCGACCAAATGACCCATCGGCAGTTTATCAATTCCTTCCTTTCCTATGACCCGCACAATTCAGTGGAACTCAAACTTGCACATTACCTCAACCTGGAGCTTGACGCTCAGGAGATGTTCATGCTCAAATGGCTGGGGATGTTTGAAGAAGAGCTTGTGGGCTTGACCTCAGGTACGCCTGCTCAGGTGTTAGAGCATATTTTGAAGAAGAAATGGACGGTCAGCCCCAAGGACAAAGACATGATTGTGATGTGGCATAAATTTGACTTCAAACAGAAGGGAGTTCACCATCAGGTACAGTCGCACATGGTTCTCACAGGGCAAGACCAGGTAAACACTGCCATGTCTCAAACAGTTGGTCTGCCATTGGGAATAGCTGCCCGGCAGGTGCTACGCAACCATATATCTGTTACTGGGGTACATATACCCGTGGTACCAGAGATATACACCCCAATTTTGGATGAACTCAAAGGGTACGGGATTGACTTTGTGGAGCGTGAGATGGTGGGAGTAAGCCAATAGGTGTGTTAGCTAACAGGTAAAAGATTTATAGAATAAGTTTATGCATATGAGAATATTTTGGGTGTTACTTTCATTTGGGATATTGATGGGAATGTTTACCCCCCTTCAGGCGCAGGTAAGCAAAGAGGATGAGCTGGCCGAACGATATTTTCGAGATGGAGAATTTGAATCGGCCCTGGAAGTTTACCAAAAACTATACAGAAAGTCCCCAAAGGAATCCTATGTCTTGAAGGTTGTATCCTGTCAGGAGATCTTAGAGCAATACGATGACGCCAAGAAGTTTCTGGATAAAAACATCCGTAAGTATCCGGAAAAGGTCATTTACCCGATTGTAAAAGCCCAATTGTTGGAGAAAACCGGAGAGCTAAAATCTGCTGATAAACTCTACGAAGAAACCCTGAACAAGAAGCTCCGGGCTGAAGGAGATTTCATCCAGGTGGGGGCTCACCTGTACCAGGCGGGCAAGTTGGATCTGGCTCGCCGAGCCTATGAGCAAGGCAGGAAACGGTTGAAATCAGCAGAAATATTCGCCAACGAAATTGCCAACATTTACCGCCAGCAGGGAGAATATGAAAAGGCCACATCAGAATACCTCAATGAATACTTTGGTTCCCAATCCAACTTTGACAAGGTAAAGCTAGACATCCTCAACATGGTAGGCCCTCCCTCCCAGAATGCCATTGAACGAGAACTCCTGCGCGCCCAGGACAAACGGCCCGGAGATGAAGGGCTTAGAATCATTGCCTATGAATTTTATGTGTTGGCAGAAAACTTCCGGGAAGCATTCCTTCAGGTAAAAGCCATTGACCGAATCTTTCGGGAAGACGGACACCGGGTGTTTGAATTTGCCCGGACCATGCGCAACAACAAAAGGTATGAACTCTCGAATCAGGCCTATGACTACCTCATTCGGGAAAAGAAAAGTGCCTCCCAGTTTCATTACGCTTCCCACCAGGAAAAAGCCATTAATAGTGAGTTACGGGCCTTTGAGAACCTGCCAGTGGACCAACAGGCCATTCGCGAGGCCGTTGAGAATTACGATGAGTTGTTAAAGGTATTTGGAAGAGGGGCTGAATCCTTTGATGCCATTTACCGACAGGCACGTCTGAGGGTTTTCTACCTGTTCGAACTGGACCCCGCCCTGAAAGCTCTGCAAGATATTGTGAAAACACGCATCCCCAGAGATGAATGGGCCAAAGCAAAGCTCTTGATTGGGGATATCCTCCTGATGCAACAGCAATACAAGGATGCACAACTGACCTACACCGAAATTACTGAGCAATTCAAAGACCGACAGACCGGTGCACTGGCCAAATACAAACTGGCCCAGCTTTCCTACTTCAAGGGAGAATTTAGCCTTTCACAGGCTTTGCTGGGTGCGATCAAAGACAATACCTCCAACGATATTTCCAATGATGCCATCAAGCTGAACCTTACCATCATGGACAATTCTGGACTTGATACCACCACCAAGCCATTGGAGATTTTCGCCCAGGCTCAACTATTGGTCTACCAGCGTAACTTTGACGAGGCCATGACCAAGCTGGACTCGCTCGCTTATGCCTATCCTAATCACGCCTTGTCTGATGAGATTCTTTGGGAGAAGGCCAATATTTTCCTCAAAAGAAATAACCTTCCCAAAGCCCTGGAGTACATCGATCGGGTGCTAGACAATTTCCGCTACGATATCCTCGCAGATGACGCCCTGTACACCAAGGCCCGGATCTATGATTATTCTTTGAACGATCCCGAATCAGCCATGAAGTACTACCTGGAGTTTCTCTCTTCCTTCCCCGGCAGCCTGTACTCGGTTGAAGTTCGGAAACGGATTCGAGAGCTGAGGAAAGAGGGGTAGCTGGGTACAGGCTCTGGGTATTAGGCGATAGGTTTTTCCTGCTTCGCGGGATTTTGCTTGTTCAACAGTTTCTGGTTCTCGGTAAATTGGAAGTTAATTCCCTAACTGTTAACCGAAAACTGTCAACTGTACACTATATTTCAATGTCTCCTTCTTTTAACATTGTAAGGCGCAGTAGGTTGCGGGGGCTGGTAGATGATGCGCTGTGGCTGGGCCGAAAGTACCCGATGATTCACTGCCTGACAGAGTTTGACATCACCCTGCTACGTCAGCAGTTGAAAGCACACCGAAAAACCACTGGAGAACGTATTTCAATCAATGTATTTTTTATTCGGGCGATGGCTTTACTGGCAGCAGAGACTCCCGAAATACACGCAATCAGGTGGGGAAATCGACGCTTAGCAGTTTTTGACCAGGTAGATGTATTTGTCCCAATGGAGCTGAAGCAGAATGGCGAAGGCGTATTGGTCCCTTATCTAGTACGTGAGGCCGATCGAAAGAATTGCAAGGAAATTCAATCCCGGTTGGAACAAGTCCAACAGTCGGGTTCACTGCCCTTAGACAGCCTTCAGCAAAGCTTCACCAAATTACCCACCTGGCTACGAAGGCTGATCTATCAAATTTGGATGGCCTATCCGCCCTATGCACAGCGAATCTTTGGCACCGTGTCGGTGAGTGCCCTCAACATGGGCCATCACCGAGGTTGGGGAATTGGGGTTCCCTTTCATCCTCTCAGCCTCTACATAGGTTCTGCCTTTCCACTTCCCTCTCCTACTCAGGGTCATATGCTGTGCATTACCCTATCGGCGGATCATCGCATCATGGATGGCATGCCGTTGGTTCGGTTGGCCAAACGGTTGGCAGATTGCGTGGAGACCCAGAGAGGAATTGAGCGAATTTTGACTGGCTAGAAAGTATAGCACTGTCCCTATATATTGCAGGATTTCTCAAACCTATTTAAACGGGGCTAGATAATTTTCCATTCCTTTCTTAGCTTTAGTTGTTTTTAATTGAAGGAACTTGGCAAAAACCCATTTTTAGGACCTATTACCCCTTAAACATTCCTTTCTAAATGAAAAAAATATTCCCTTTCATGTTAGTAGCAGGAATCCTGCTTTTTACGGGTTGCAGAAAAGAAAAAATCAAAATCTGCGACCTGTATGAGGAAGAAGTAGGCTACACCATTGGCACCATCCAGTCATATACCACCTCTCCCTTTAAAGTGACTTATAAATATGATTACACAGTCAGTGGTGTTGACCACGATGGTAAGGAAAAAGCTTATGGAATAGGTCAGTTGGACGAAAACTTAGTAGGCAGGCAGTTCATTGTTATTTATGAGCTAGCAAATCCATCAAACAGTGATTTGAACGTTGATTATTTGATTGAATCGGAACAAGACTTTGAAGATTTTGCTGATAAATATTCGTCTGAACCTCCCTCCCCCGATTTTCCTGAAAATTGTGATTAGGCGGCTTAATAGGCAACAAGCCCTATTCTTTGTATTTTGATAGGGTAAATAGGGCTTTCAGAACTAGGTTTTAAAGATTGCCCTTATGCTTTTCCGCTTTTTGTCTACCTGAACTTTCTCTGTCCCTAATCCAATCACACAAAATTACTGATAACGTAAATCAGGCTTTTACATCAGAAATGTTGATTTAGGTATCTTGGGAATACACGC
>JBCDIQ010000333.1:0-6636 GCA_039024295.1 Bacteroidota bacterium
CCTGGTTAGGGTAATTGCGGCTAGGAATAGAATAATGAGTGCCAAGTATTTCATTTCCTGAAGTTTATAGAATGCATGATTGGTGAATTTCACCCAATGGCCTTTGGGGTAGCTCGGTTTTTAGGTTTCATTTTATTGAAGCCAATGTACTACCTTGAATTTAAAGATTATTTTTAAAGGCGTTTAATAGGTTAGGGGTTAACTACAGTATGTTTACAAATATCGGTAAACCTTTAAAAGCTGTCGTTAAATCCATCCCTTCCTTCGAAAATACATTACCATTCCGCCCAGCATAGTCAGCATTACGCCCCACAAAGCAAAATAGCTGTACTTCCATTTCAATTCGGGGATATACTCAAAATTCATCCCGTAGATGCCTGCAATAAAGGTTAACGGGATAAAAATGGTCGCGACGATGGTCAGCACCTTCATGATTTCATTCATGCGATGCCCACTTAATGCGATGTATTGATCGCTGAGGCTGTTGAGCAATTCCCGGTAGCTTTCAAGTGAATCCACCACCTGGTTAAGCTGATCCTTCAGGTCCTGGAAAAAGATACGCGTTTTGGCAGAAATGAGCACCGGTTCTTCCCGTTCAACCTGGGCGATAACCTCCCTCAAAGGCATAATGGACTTTTTCAAGAAGATGAGATTTTTCTTCATCTCTTGGATGTATTCTAGCAGGTCGGACCCGGTATGGCGGGTGATTTTTTCTTCAATCTTATCGATTCGGTCCTCTATCTGTCCCAGCGCCACAAAATAATTGCTTAAGATGACATCTATTAATGCGTAAAATAAGTAATCTGAATTGGCCTTTCTTACCCGTCCCTTTTGTTGGCGGATTCGCTCACGAAGTGGTTCAAAAACGTCTTCGGTTTTTTCCTGGAAGGAAAGCACATACCCCTTTCCCATGACAAGGCTTACCTGCTCCACATCAATCATATTTTCTGCCTCATCAAACCGGATCATCTTCACGACCGCATACAGGTAATCGTCAAAAATCTCCAGTTTAGGGCGTTGGGTACTGTTCACGATATCTTCCTTGGTAATCGGATGTAGCCCAAATTGATCCCCAATTTTATTGACCAGTTCGACCTCATGGATGCCATCAAGGTTCAACCAAGAAACCGTGTCTGTATTTTTAAATCGTTTTAGGTCATCGGGCTGAATGATGGAAGACTCTTCCAGGCGTTGCTCATTGTAATTGATCAGGCTTAGTTCAGAAGCTCCCTGACGTTGTTCGCCCACATAAAGCATAGTTCCTGGGGGCAGGTCAGCGGTTTTCGCAGCTTCTTTCATGCTGGTTCCCATCCGGGTAAGGTTGGCAATGGCTGATCTGCTTCTTTTGAACACCCGATTCACGGCTGGTGCCTTTTTTCCAAGCTTGGCTGTTTCCGAAGTAGTCATAGGCGTAGGCTTAGGAATGGGTAGAGGTTGCTGGTTCAATAGGGCGGTTAATGCTGGGATTTTGTCCTTGGCGGTTTCATACCCCAACTGGTAGATGTAATCTGCTTTGTGAACATCAAAAAAACCAAATTCATAGGCAGCTGGTTCGATCACGAGGTCGCACTGTTTCAGACGAGGGGCTACGTTGGCCCACATCACCAAATCCAGGCAGCGGTAGCCGATGGTGAGGAGGTTTCCCAGGTTATCGGTTTGGGCAATGGGGGTAACATTCACCCCAATTACTCGGTCACAGGCATTGGTGAGTGGTTCTACCGGCAGGTTATTGAGCAATCCTCCATCAACAAATATCTCTTCCTGGCTTTTTCGGGATTTGAACAACAGCGGAATAGAGGAGGAAGCAACCACGGCTTCAAAAAGCCCCCCAGACTGGACAATCTCAAAGCTGCCTTTGCTCAGGTTGGTCACCGAGATGAACAGTTTTTTCTTCAGAACGCTGAAATCATCTGCTTCAATGTGCTCCGCCAATATGTCTTTGATGTTCGCCAGGTCGGTCAAGCCAACAGTTGGCAGGGTTACTTTGAACAGTTTTAGTAGCGGCGTATTCTTGAAGATGTCCAGAATTTCAAGCGGGGTTTTCCCAGCAGCATACAAAGCTCCCACGATGGAGCCGGCACTGGCTCCCGAAACATAGCCCGGTGAAATGCCGGCTTCTTCAAGCGCCTGTAGCACCCCAATGTGAGCGATGCCACGTGCTCCGCCCCCTGCAAGTGCAATTCCCAATGATGATGACATGCGTGTGAATTTGTATAATCAGGATATTTTGTGGTTAAGATACACACTGCGGGAAAAAGTCACGGATGATATTTGCTTGAAAATCCCCTACGAAACTCTGAAAGGTTCCCGTAAACCTTCCTAAAAACCTTGACATGGTTCGAAACCCTGCCAGGGTTATGACCTACCCCCACAACTTTTGCAGCATTTTATGGTTATCTCATCAAAATAGCTGTAATTTGAAAGGGCCTGCAAAGGCATACCACACTAGCTTATATTTTTCGGTTCATGGATAACAAAGAAATTTTTCCCTCCCCCAAAAGCATCCTGGATAAAGTAACGCCAGTATTTTTCCCCGAGCACCAAAAGGCAATCTATCGTCGCCTGGAGGATAAAAATACGGCAGTTGAAGTTGAAGATGATCCATTGGGTACTCGTATGGTGATTAATATGGGGCCTCAGCATCCGGCTACGCACGGGGTACTGAGGGTAGTATTGGAAGTTGATGGAGAGCGGATCATTAAGGCGGTATCTGATGTAGGATACCTCCACCGGGGAATTGAGAAAATTGCTGAGAATAAGACGTACCAGGAATTTATGCCTTACACTGATCGCATGGATTACTTGTCACCTTATTCCAATAATGTGGCCTGGTGCCTCGCTGTAGAAAAATTGGTGGGCATCGAGGCCCCACGCCGGGCGCAATACTTGCGAACGCTTGCGTGTGAACTTGCCAGGATCTCCTCCCATCTGTTGTGGATGGGCACCATGGTGATGGATGCTGGTGCGGTTTCCATGTTCATGTGGACCTTCCGTGAGCGGGAATTCCTCTATGATTTGTTTGACAAATTTGCCGGTGTGCGTTTCACGGTGAGTCATTGTCGAATAGGAGGGATTCAGTTTGACGTGGATAAGGATGTGCTCAAAGCCATCGGGGAGTGGAACAATAATTTTAAAAAGGAATTGGACGGATGGCGTAAGCTGTTGGCAAACAACGCCATTTGGGTGAACCGGAATAAGGATATTGCCACCATTTCGAAGGAAGATGCGATTGCATATGGGTTTACCGGCCCCAACTTGCGTGCCTCTGGTGTTCCACACGACCTTCGTTTATTCGAACCTTATTTGGTGTATGACGAAGTAGAGTTTAATGTCCCCATCCGTGAAGCAGGAGATTGTCTGGCACGCTATTACGTGCGTTTGGATGAAATGGCAGAAAGTGTGAAGATCGTTGATCAGTTATTGGCACAAATGCCTGAAGGCGATATTCGAGTGGACAATGCTAAGCATACCTATGCCTCAAAAGAAGAGGTGTATTACTCTATGGAGGGCATGATTCATGACTTTATGATGACCGATGTTGGGGTAATGCCGCCTGAGGGAGCAGAAGTCTACCATGCCATTGAAGCCCCTAAAGGCGAACTTGGTTTTCACCTTAAATCAGATGGGACGGGTTCTCCCTGGAGGGCCAAGATCAATTCACCTTCATTCACCAACCTCCAACTGCTCACCAAAATGTTGGAAGGGGGCATGATCGCGGATACAGTGGTCGCCATTGGATCTATCGACCCGGTAATGGGTGAAGCGGACAAATAAGAATACAAGTTTACAGTTATCGGTTTACAGTTGTCAGTCTAAAAGCCCTACTGCTTTCTACTGATAACCGAAAACTGAACACTATACAAACACTAATCCCCAAATACTCTCACACTATGTCAGCAACTGTAGGTCAACCCGCACCTGATTTTACGCTCAAAAGTTCAGAACAAAAGGACGTTACCCTCAGCGAGTTTAAAGGCAAGAAAAACGTATTGGTTTTGTTTTTCCCATTAGCTTTTACCTCTGTATGCACCGAAGAGCTCTGTAGCACCCGTGATAGCATCGCGGTGTACAACAGTGCAGAAGCAGAAGTCCTGGCCGTTTCAGTGGATTCTTTCTTTACCCTGGGACAATTTAAGTCTGCCAATAACCTAAATTTTACCCTTCTTTCTGACTTCAACAAGGAAGCAGCAGCAGCTTATGGTTCCCTCTATGACGAATTTTTCGGCATGAAGGGAGTCGCCAAACGCTCAGCATTTGTGGTAGACAAGGAAGGTACTGTTCGCTATGCAGAAGTACTCGAAGATGCAGGTAAGCAGCCTAACTTTGCCGCGATTCAGGAGACCCTCGCGCAACTGAACTAGGATTCTCTAGTTGCAAAAAACAAAAGCCCGGCATTAGCTGGGCTTTTTTTGTACGACCTACTGGATTCGAACCAGTGACCTCCGCCCTGTCAAGGCGGCGCTCTAAACCAACTGAGCTAAGGTCGCATCCAATTGTTAGGCAAAATTAAGGGGTAGGAGGGGATTTATGCAAATGGTAAGGGGAATTAATTCTGACTTTATTCTAATGAATGGCACAGAAGGCTTATTCCCGCATGGACAACAGTTTTTATCGCTTCTTTTGATAATTCTCTGTAACGGATTCGAGTACTCCTTTTTGATCTGTTTTCATCACCTCAAGGGAGGCATCACACCTGATGATAGGGTTGAGGTCCCTCAAATTTCCATTACCCCAAAGGACCAATGCCAGTACCATATTTGGGTTCTAAACCCGACATTTTAGCTTGGCTAAGGACAGTCCCAGAGGATATGATGAGGTATTTCCAATTACAACGCCTCCATCATCGACCTATTGGTAGAGGCTGGGTAATAAATCCATGTTCTTTGATGAGCTGATCTACACAGGCATTATCAGAAATGTACAAGACATCAATTCTATACCCTGCATTGATGGGTATTTCGACAATCCTTGAGGTGATGGGCAGTTGTGTCAAGTCATGCGCTCCCCAGAAAAATGAGGTCATCCAATTGGTCGGAGGAGAAGAACGTTTTCGCACCAGCGGGTGACCGATCACCAAGTCTACCTTTGATTCAAGTAGGTATTCGATGGTGGCAAAGCGTGTGTGGCCGGGGCGCGAACCAATCACCATTCCATTTTTGGCAATCCATTTATCATTTAAGCCAAGCATATCAATGGTGGGCAACTGGGAATAAAAAGGGATTGCCCCTGCAGCGGTTGTGCTAATGACTACAGGTTTGTCTGCTTCCCCAAATAGTTCTCCAAGCACCCGCCCAACAGCCTGCCAGTTCTCCTTTTCATCCACGATATGGGCATGTAGTTGGGAGATAGATTCAATTTTATGGCCCCCCTCAAATGTTTTGGCATGGTAAAGTGAAAGACTCACCATGCATATTACCGAAAAAACCTTCATCCAATCCTTGAAAAAGAATAGAATAAGTGCAATTTGAATAAACAAGAGGGGCATAATGGGGACAAAGAGCCGGAACTCCATGAAACCTCCAGACACTTTGATCACATAACAAATCCAGGTAATTTTCAGGCTTGCAAGGACTACAGCAAAAGGGAACTGAGTCCGAATCTTGTTAACATAGATCAACCCGATTAGGACAAATAGAATAATCCCATACCTGACAAAGAATTGAGATGTGTAAATCAGCCCTCGTTCTAAGGATGAGCTGCTTCCTGCTTTTACATAAAAGGTATTGGGCAGGATATCTCCATAGTAGGCATACTTCATCAAGAACCATGTAATTAGGATTAAGAAAGCAGGGAAGGTCAACCATATGAGGTTACGTATCTTTTTTTCAGGTTGCTTGAATGCATCAATCGCTACCACCACATATAGGATACAGCAAAGCAAGACAGCGTCCAACCTGTTCAGAATGGCCAGGGCAAACGTCAGGGATAGCAAAAGCAACAAGTTTCTGCGAGATTGACCCAATATGCGCAAGGTGAGGTAGACAGAGACAATGGTCAAAAAAGCTTGCAGCTGGGTTTCAAGTCCACCGGTCATGTAGCTGCTGAAGGTATAATTGGTTCCCAGCAGCAAGGTAGCAATCACTGCCAGACTTTGAGATTGGGTAGTTTTTAGGGAGGTAAAGTAGGTAAAGATCAGGGTGCTCACACCACACGTGAGGCCCAGGACCATACTTCCTAAAACGGGATCTATTTTTAAGGCAATACCCAACGCCATTAACATCGTCCAAAGGAAATTGGTGTAGCCTTCTACCGGTTCAGGATCTCCGACATTCCAGGTAAGCCCATGCCCGTCTACGAAATTTTTAGCGTACCTGAAGGAGATAAATGCATCATCCTGAATGAATCGGTTATGTATTCCTAATCCAACCAGTAATATGATGACACCAGTGATTAAATAGGAGCCAGGGATGGCACCGAAGAATGCGTCAAGCCTTTGTGATATGCTTTTTGCTGGTAATGTAGATGAGTTATTGTTCTTCACAGATAGTAAGCGATCTGGCAGGGTTTAATACATCGCCTAAAATAGCACAGGTATTTGAACTGTTGTAACCCGAAGAGCAAAAATGGGTGTCTGATCCTCCCCTTGCAAGCAATAGTTTTTTCACTCATCTTCCTTTTTGGGAAAGGTACGTTTCG
>JBCDIQ010000334.1:0-6610 GCA_039024295.1 Bacteroidota bacterium
ATACGATAAAGCGTGTCTGGCTCAGCCATGCTGGCAATCCCCAGGTAAAATGCTGGTAAATGCAGGTTAAATCGCTCCCTGATGCGCTCCCGGGTCTGTTGGATATTGGTAATGTCGGATAATACACTGAGGTCTGTTCTGTCATCCGGCTTATTAACAAAATTATCCACTGGATCCACCGGTGCGTTTACACTGATCGAAAATGCTACCAACGATATAATAAAGAGGGTAGGAATAAAGAAAAGTATACGTTTGAAAATGTACCTGAGCACGCCGATATTTCGAACTATTTAACTACTAAAATTAATAAATATTTCTTCCCAAAAGAAGCAATCTTTATAAGAATCCAACCACCAACGTTCATTGATTTTTCCCTATTCTCTTTTTGTTCTAACACCTGCTTGCCATTGATATGAATATAAATTATTTCGATAATAAAATATAAGCGAAGGGTTAATTAATCAGTTAAATGTATTATTGGTTTTTAGTATATACTTTCTCCTCTCAGAATAAGAGATAGAAATTAAGTATTACGACTTGAAAACCAATTGTTTGAAGGGGGGAAAGCTTTTTACTGCTACTGATTAGCACTTGTGAAACCTCATCACCCCTGGATGTGTTTACAACCTCCTTTACCTGTTAGGGAGGTAACCCCATGAGGACAATCTTTTTAATGCGAGCTTTGATAGGTACAAACTTATCACCTAAAAAAGTAAACTTTCAAGCAAGTCTAATCTGGTGTCTACCCAATATCATTTCCTTAAATTCTTATATGTTACTCCCTTCCGTAACCTCAGCAAAGCAGGGTGAAAACTTCCGCTTATCGGTTCTTATGCTTAGGTTGTAAACGGCCCAATCCATATTTATACATGAATAAAATCCCTGCTAATCAGCCGGGAACTTGTGCTTCGCTGTTAGTTTCTTCCAGTAAAATTCAGGTGTTTTTGCGTTAGGAAATAACCGGGTGTCTGGTAAATATCCCCAAATGAACCAAGAATAGGACTTTCTGAATTTTTTAATCGAGAAAATAGCATGTAAGATCGCATATCCTGAAAAGAAGAAAAGTCATTATTATCAACACATTCTACAGTTGGACATTGGCAATGTTAGCCCTTGAAAATTTTTCTCCAGGCAATAGTTTTGTTTTAGGAAAATTTTAGCATCAATTCATCAATCTGAAAACATGAAAAGGCGAATGTCAGGTAAGCAGAAGCCGGCCCCTAAGGTTAAAGCGAGCCAACAAGTTAAAACCAAAGTAGTAAGTGCTGCAGTAGCAGGTATCATAGCAATTGCCGGAATCTTGGCAGTAACCAAAGTCGAGAAGACACAGTCTCAAACTTTCAGTAATGTGGCAATAGCTGGGGTAGGAAATGCTGGAGCTGATGCAGCTATTTCAGGTAACAAAGATGGTGGGTTTGCCTGGGGGGATATCAATGCAGATGGATATCTGGATTTGGTGGTAAATACCGAATCGAGTAGTGGAACCCGCATTCTGATTGCAAACCCCATAGATCCTAATAATCCATTCTTTGAGGACCAGACGACCACTTTATGTAACCATTGCGAGCAAGTCGTGATGGAGCGCAGTGCGATTCTTGTCGATCTCAACCATGATGGATACCTCGATATGCTGAGAAATACCTCTTATTCAGGCGCATTGTTATACCTTAACCGGGGGCCAGCCGAAAACTACCAGTTTGGTGTCGGAGCCAACCATGATCCTGACTTGGTAATCAATGCGGCAAGTATGCATGATGGACAAGTTAACAGTGAAGGGTTGATTGCAGCAGATTATGACAATGATGGCTGGCTAGACCTAATCATCGAAAACCATAACCGGGGAATAGATATTTATGAAAACCCCAAAGATGGAACCGCGAACTTTACGTGTTTGGATCCCTCAACAGTTGGATTTGCCTCAACTACAGGAGACGGAGATTACAGCACGGGTGCAGACTTTGACAATGACGGAGACATAGATTTGGTAGCTCGTAAAACCAATTGGAACGACTTCTATATAAACAATGGAGATGGCACCTTTACGGCTAAACAAGACCTGGCCAATGCCAATAATAGCGACAAAGGAGGAGTAGTTTTTGCCGATTTCGACAACGATGGAGACTTTGACCTGTTTTGGACCAATGGGGGAGATAATCAAATATGGGTTAACAACGGAGTAGACACCCTAACCCCCACAGCAGTATCAACTGACGGAGAGCCTTGGAGTTCTGCTGGTGTAACTGCCCCCACCAGTGGTGTTGATGGCTGCGCAGTGGCAGATGTCAACAATGATGGAAAACTAGACCTCTTTCTCAATGCAAATTCTGGTACAGGTTACCTGTTCATCAACAACACCCCCAATGGAGGGACACTGTCGTTTACCCAGGACAACATGAGCATCAACGTGAATGCAAATGGGGAAGGCTGTTCTTTTGGAGATTATGACAATGATGGTGACCTGGACTTATATGTCAACATCAAAAATGGAGACAACCAGCTCTGGCGCAACAGCCTCAACGACAACAATTACCTCTACGTAGAGCCTCGAATCGATTTGGGGAGTGGGGTTTGGCGAGCGGCAATTGGGGCTAACATTGTACTAGAAGATTGCCATGGAAACGAAATCAGTGGAATTCGGGATGTACCCACAGGCTCCGGTCACGGAACGGATGCGCCGGATGTGGTTCACTTTGGCTTGCCAGATGGCCCAGCCCAGGTGTATCATGTAACAGTAAGCTTTGTAACCGTAAATGGAACTCGAAAAATTATTACCAAAGAAGTAACTCCCTCAGAGGTTTCAGGCCAGAAGTTGGTGGTCTATGATACAGATACTGATGGGCTAGACAGGTGTGCAGACTGGGACCTGGATGGCATCAGGAATACCCTAGACCTGGATGACGACAATGATGGAATTCCGGATGCATACGAATTCTACCTAGGCGACCATGATGGAGACGGTACCCTTGACTATGGGGACCCAGATTATTGCGCAGCAACCTTTGCTGGCTTAGGCTATGATTGCAGCAGCGGGCTGCTACCTGATCCGTCTGGAGATCTGGATGGAGACGGCTCTCCCAATTATGCAGACAGTGACTTTCCTGGTTGTGGGGGTATCTCAGAAGGTGTGTGCGCCAATTTTGACAACGATGGAGACGGACAGCCCAACCACCTCGACCTCGACAGCGACAATGATGGGATTCCTGATCTGGTAGAATTGGGTGGAGCCAGTACCAATGGGGATGGCACAGCAGGATGTAGCGTTACAGGTGGCATTTATACCGTTTCCCTTACTACCACAGACGACGACGGGTGCACAGCTGTGCACACCGGTACCGTCATGGTAGGAGATGTGCCTTCTGCCAATTTTAATCCATCCGGCACTGCCTCTTTAGATTGTCCCAGTCAGTGTAGAGGAATTTCCTTCATGGAATCCAGCGGCCAAATTGTCATTGAGGCGGAAAATTTTGACAGCAATAATCAGCGTACCGATAATAATGACTGGGAAGTCCTTACTTCTAAATCGGGGTACTCCGGAGCAGGCTATATGGAGGTGCCTGACGGCACAGCATTCGGAATTGCTGATTTTGGTACAGGCGCACAGCTGACCTACGAAACAAAGTTCACTTCCACCGGGACCTTTTATGTATTCGCCCGTGTGGTTGCAGATGCAGGAAATGACAACAGTGGGTACCTCGGCATTGACGGAGCAGCCAGTTCCAGCACGTATGATGGTTCTACTTTTTCCAACTGGACCTGGGTGAGCATGGGAACGATAACAGTAAGTACTGCTGGAGACAAAACCATTGAATTTGTCAGGAGAGAGGACGGATTTCTGGTAGACAAATTTGTTTTTTCAACTTCCAACACCACCCCTAGCGGTACCGGTCCTGCTGAAACACCTTGTACAGAGAGCGGTGATGTTGGGCCTGTTTCTGTTATATCTGTCACTTCCAATAGCGGAAGCGGGCCTTATACGGTCGTTTTTTCTGGAGCCTCTTCTACAGATTCAGATGGCACCATTGTATCCTATGAATGGGATTTTGGTGATGGCACCACTGGTACAGGGGCCGCGCCTTCTCATTCTTATACCACCACCTCACAAATACTGAATGACAGTGACCAGGACGGGTGGTGTGATACATACGACAGTTTTGGTAGTAGCTATACCAGCGGAACTTCAATTAGCTTGACAGATACTGACGGAGATGGGGTTATGAACCATATCGACTTGGACTCAGACAATGATGGCATCTCTGATGTATTAGAAGCTGGTGGTACAGACGCTAACGGAGACGGCATCGCCGATAATTTCACAGATTCAGATGCAGATGGGCTAAATGACCACCATGACCCTACTGATAATGATCCCACCTCTTCCAATGACGCCATATTTACCGCTGCCTCTAACGCACCATTGCTCCTCACAAATGCAGATACCAACGGAGATGGCTTGGCAGATGAAGGCTATACAAGCGGCGATAGTGACAATGACGGAATATTAGACATGGCTGATCTGGATTCAGATAATGACGGTATTCCTGACCTGATAGAAGTGGGGGGAGTAGATTCAGACGGAGATGGACGAGTAGATGGTGCCAATCCAGACGGTACCCTAACGGCTGATATAGATGGAGATGGTTTCTCCGACAGTTATGATCCTGATTTGAACAATGATGGAGATAACAATGATCCTGGTGATACAGGTTTACCCCTCATGATTTCCTCCGCTGATACAAATGGTGATGGGAAGCCCGAAAGTTATCCCACATTCGATAATGACGGCAATGGAAGTACGCCTACCGTATCCGGTGATACAGATGGGGACGGCATACCTAACTACCAGGACCTGGACAGCGATAACGATGGCATTCCCGATCTGGTGGAAATAGGTGGGGTGGATGCAGATGGAAATGGAAAAATAGATGGAATTGATGGGACAGGGAAATTTAATTCAGGGCAAGACAATGATGGAGACGGTTTCTATGATGCCTATGACCCTGATGATAATACTACTTCCACAGATGAGAACGAGACCAGTGCGCCAAGAATCACCACTGCAACTTCAGGGAGTGGCACGGCAGATGGGCATCCAGCACTAGCTGATGTGGGAGGGCAACCTTCCCTAAATGGCAGCCAAAATGCGGATCAGGACGGAGATGGTATTCCCAACTACCTGGACCTGGACAGCGACAACGATTGTATCGTAGATGTGGTTGAAAGCGGCCTTTCGGGAAGCGTAACCAATGGCATGCTTTCCGTAAGTGGTGGCAATGATACCAACGGTGATGGCTGGAATGACGGTGCTGCAGGAAACATCTTTACAGTAGCAGATAATAGTGGTACAGAAATAAGTTCCAATACCTTGCCGGATTACAGTACTGGCGCAGGAAACGAAGATTTTGACGGTGATGGCCAACCCAACTGGCTTGATATTGACTCCGACAACGATGGAATTGTGGACAATGTAGAAGCCCAGAACACCTCTGGATTTGTCAAGCCTAATACCGCCAATGCCGATACGGATTATGATGGAGTAAATGAGGCCTATGACGAAGTCTCCGGTTTTGGTGGCACTGGCATCACCCCTTATCTCCATACAGATGGAGACGCTTCTCCGGATTACCTGGATACCGATTCTGACAATGACACCGTTTCGGATTATGATGAGGCCTGGGATGGAATAGATGCGGATGATGTAGCTGATACTGATTTTTCAGGAGCTTGCCTCAGTACAGATGTTGATCATGATGGACTGCTCGATTGTTTTGACGCATTCACTTCTGGAACCAGTGCTATGAGTTCCACTGGATTCTACACGCCTCCAGCAGATGGAGATGGCAGCAGCTCCATGACTGTTGATGGGGTGATCCCAAGCTCAAATTTTACGCCCGATTTTATCTTCCCGACCAACCTGGACCAGGGCGCATATAATGACCAGCCAGACTGGCGGGACAATGGTGTAACCTTTGCGGTAGAGTGGCTCAATTTCTCTGCCTATTTAAAGGAGAGCGACGGTGTCCTGGAGTGGGCCACAGCTTCGGAGAACAAAAGTGCTTATTTCGAAGTGCAGCGCTCTATAGATGGCATTGAGTTCGAACCACTGGACAATGTGGCGGCAACAGGAACAACTTCAGAAGTAAGTCGATATACCTACACAGATGTAGCTGTCCTTGACCTGAATTTGAGAAGGGTTTACTACCGCCTGAATGAAATAGACGAAGAAGGGAAAAGCAGCCTGTCTAACATGGTGGAGCTCAGGGTGGAGAGCAAATTAAATTTTAAGCTCAGAGCATTCCCTAACCCTACATCCGATCAAGTGGTGATCAGTGTATTAAGTCCCCAACAGCAGGACTTTTCATTGAAACTATCGGATGTATCAGGCAAGACGATTTGGGCGAAGGAACTGTTTGACGTTAGCGGCAAGCAGGAAGTAGCCCTTCAAGTAAGTGACTGGCCTGCTGGAATATATTTAACTGACCTTTCGCTCACGATTTTTTAGGAAATTTTGTGAGAAATTATTAGCGGAATTAGCTTTCGAATATGAAACGTCGCGACGCATTTGATTTATATACCGATTACCTACTAGCTGGCTTTGGTCAGGCCACTGCCA
>JBCDIQ010000335.1:0-6557 GCA_039024295.1 Bacteroidota bacterium
TGCTTGAGCAGGAACAAGCCTCAAGCTAATTAATTCCCATGTTTACCTATCTACAGAAAATAATATATTGATAATCAATTAATAAAAATATTATTCCCCCTATATGTTCACCTAAATCTACTGTTCTGTTCACTTAAAATCTCCCCCTTCCTCCCCCTACGTTTACTTCGCATAGCCCCGTAATTCTTGGGATTCGCTTCTCGGATTTCCACCTTGGCTTCCACAACGGAAATGTTTTTTCACCCACAAAAACTTAATGCCATCTCCGATATGAAGCGATCCCTTTTAGCCCTGATATTTATTTTGCCGGTATTTACCGCCTGTACCTATGAGAAGTTTGAACCAACACCTGAATGCCCAGAAGCCATTTCACTTGAAATAGCCTCCCAAGAAAATACGGCTTGTGGCTTGGAGACCGGTAAAGTGGAAGTTGGCCTAACAGGAAATGCGGCTTCTAGTACAACCGCTGAATTTTCCCTGAATGAAGGTACCTTTCAGTCAGCTGGTCTGTTTGAAGGGTTGGCAGCCGGTACCTACACCATCCTTGCACGAGATGGTGCGTGTGAGGCTGAAATTTCCGTGACCATCCAAAATGAAGACGGCCTAAACGCCGCCCTTCAAACGGAACCTTCGGATTGCAGTACCCCAACCGGAAGCATTCGAGTAAGCACTTCAAATGTCCAGGGACAGGTTTCATATGCCCTGGATAACGCTCCCGCACAATCAGATTCGCTTTTTGCGAACCTGGCACCGGGGACTTACTCCGTAACTGTAACAGATGCTTCAGGCTGTGAGCTTACCCTCCAAACCGAAGTGAGCAGCGATGCTTCCTATGCAGCAGTCGAAGCCATCATCAATTCTTCCTGCGCATCCCCGGGATGCCATGGGGGCAGCGTAGCACCCGACCTGAGGAATAAGCAAACGATCATTTCCAGATCAGGCCGAATACTGGCCCGCACCTCTGCCGGCACCATGCCTCCCGGAGGCAGGCTATCTGCAGATAAAATCAGCGACATTCAATGCTGGGTAGACGCAGGAACTCCCGAATAGGCGAACCGCTCCATCATTTTTTTCCTAACCTAAATTAAGACACATGAGAAAGCAATTCTTGGTGGCAGCAGCTGCCCTCGTCCTGCTGGCTATTCCAGCATACCTTTTCCTAGGCTCAGCCGAAACCCCATCAGTAGCCAACACCCAAACGGAGGTTTCAACCGATGCACCTAATATCTACTCCTCTTTCAGTGTTGATGAAGCCCATGCAAATGAGCGCTTCACCGGAAAGGTCGTCGAAGTGAGTGGACAGCTGATGGCAGTGGAGCAAGACGAAGCAGGCAGTTATTCCCTCTCCCTTGATAGCCAGGATCCGATGGGCAAAGTAGTGTGCAAACTCTCAGACGCTACTTCTACCGAGCTTGCTCAACTTCAAATTGGAGAAACGGTGACCATCAAAGGAACCTGCATGGGCTACTTATTTGATGTCATCATCGAGCAAGGCGTAATCACCCAGCTTCCTTCCTGAAAACCCATTATTTCACTTTTTAATCATCAAATCATGAAACGCACCTCATTTTTCCTATTCCTGTTTGCCATTGCTACCACGCTGTTTGCGCAAAAGCCCCTCATCACGCGAACTGGCACAACGATCTTCTTTTCTCATTCTCCCATTGAGGACATTGAGGCGATTAACCATCAATCCACAGCGGCTATAGACTTGGCCAAGCGTGAAGTGGTGGTCAAAATGCTCATCAAGCATTTTGAATTTGAGAAGAGCCTCATGCAAGAACATTTTAATGAAAACTACCTGGAGTCCGAAAAGTATCCTTCAGCTATTTTCAAAGGGGTTTTTACCAGCGAGACACCAATCGACCTCAATAAAGAAGGCACTTACCCTGTGACCGTTACCGGAAAGCTGACCATGCACGGCGTAACCCAAGAAATTAGCTGCCAAGGCCAATTAGTGGTAGCTGGAAACCAGCTAACAGCTAAAACAGAATTCATGGTACGCCCAGAAGACTTTGACATCAAAATCCCCTCTATCGTGGTGCAAAACATTGCGGAAGAAGTCAAGGTGACCTCCATTCTCCCTTTTAATATTTCAAACTGATAGCTCTTAATCCTATGAGACAATTTCTGATCTTCTCCCTCATATTCGGGTTGATAGGTGCATGCTTTTCTGATGTAAAGGCCCAGGACGACCTGCTGGACATGCTTAAAGCAGATGAGCCGGCTGAAGTAAACATCACCACCGCCACCTTCAAAGGCAGCAGGCTGATCAATGGCCATTCAATCATGACCCGCAGAAAAGGCAGCCTGGAGTTTTTGATCGCCCACCGTTTTGGCAGGCTCAATACGGGTGCCTATGAGCTGTTTGGACTAGACAATGCAAATGTTCGGTTCGGGCTTGAGTATGGGATTTTGGATCAGCTAACAGTTGGCTTCGGCAGGAATTCCTTTGAAAAGACCTATGACGGATTTGTCAAATACGCAGTGATTCGCCAGCAGCATGGCAAACGAAATATTCCGCTTTCTGTCACGGTCTTAAGCAGCATTGCCATCAATACCCTGAGAAATGAAGTTCTGGACCGAGACCTTGATTTTACCGAACGACTGGCCTACACCTTTCAGGGGTTAATTGCCAGAAAGTTAAGTGAAGGGGTATCTCTTCAACTTATACCGTCGGTGGTGCATTTCAATACGGTTTCTTCCACCCAGGAAAATGACCTGTATGCCCTTGGGGCCGGCGGCAGGGTAAAACTCACCAAGCGACTGTCCCTTAACGCCGAATACTACTACCGGTTCACCGAAAGAGACTTTAACGACTTGCAAGACCCCATTGCCATTGGGATTGACCTGGAAACAGGGGGCCATGTGTTCCAACTGCAATTCACCAACAGCAGGTCCATGGTAGAAAAGGGATTTATCCGAGAGACCAATGGCGATTTCTTCAATGGAGACATCCACTTTGGCTTCAACATCACCCGAACCTTTTAATTCCTGGTTTTCACACAAATTTTTGCGTAGTATCCTTACCCGCTCCTGTTTTTCGCAGGGCGGGTTTCTAGTTTTCCGGAACTTCCTGCATATTGTTGGCCTATGAGCAAGTCTGGGCCAACATTTATCAGTTCCTTAAAAAAATACCTTTTCCCCCTCATATTTTTTCTGGCGGGAATAGGCATCAAACTGTTAATCTCCGAATCCTCCTTCGAATTAGAGGGTATGCTGATAGCCCTTCCCAAGTTCTCTTCTATCCTGATCATCATTGGGCTGGCATGGGCCTCCATTGCAACGCTGCGGGTTATCAAACTTGTTCTGATGAGTCGGTTCGACACCAACCTCGCGGACAACCTCACCTCCCGAAAAGTCTACACCCAGTTCAACATCCTGGAGCGAATCCTGGTCATCACCATTTTTGTCACGGCCATTGCAAGTGCCCTGATGTTATTTGAGGAAGTCCGAAGAATTGGGGTTAGCCTGTTTGCATCAGCTGGCATTGCCGGTATTATCATTGGCCTGGCAGCACAAAAAGTGATTGGGTCCATTTTAGCGGGGCTTCAGATTGCCATTGCCCAGCCCATTCGGTTGGATGATGTGGTCATCGTAGAAGGCGAATGGGGACGAATTGAGGAAATTAACCTGACGTTTGTGGTCATTAAGATTTGGGACAGACGAAGGCTGGTGGTGCCCTCGACCTACTTCATGGAAAAGCCATTTCAAAACTGGACGCGCACCAATGCTGCAATTGACGGCGTGGTCTTCTTACACACCGATTATTTCGTGCCCTTTGAAGCACTTCGGGCGGAGCTTGACCGCCTATTGGAAAGTACTTCACTATGGGATGGAAATACCAAGGTGATTCATGTGACCAATGCCACCGAAAAGGGCGTAGAAATTCGCATTATGGTGAGTGCGGTGGACGCCGGAACCGCCTGGGAACTACGAACCTTCATCCGGGAAAAAATGGTTGAATTCCTTCGAACCCATTATCCTAAAAGTTTACCCAGAATCCGTGCCGAATTTCCAGGGCATGAAGAGCCTTGAGACGATACCCCTACTTCAATAGTCGACCCAGAAAGATCTCACCTTTAGGCCTTTGACGATGAGGAATAATTGTAAGTTTAATATTAGGTATCAACCTCATAAATCCCTTTTAAATGCCACAGATCGTACGAATCGGATTAATTTTTATTGGAGTTCTGGCAGGATTGGTTCACGCTCAGCTTGCGCCACTCGCTTCTATGCAAGATTTGTCATACCCCTTTCCTGACAAAAAAATAATGTTATCCAATGAGGTTGAAATCGCCTATGTTGAGGAGGGAAGCAGTGGGGAAACCTTGCTATTCATCCATGGGCTTGGGAGTTACCTCCCAGCATGGCAAGAGAACATCAAAACCCTTCGTACAAGCTATCGCTGTATTGCCATTGACCTTCCTGGATACGGAAAGTCCAGCAAAGGTGCCTACTCAGGCAGCATGGAGTTTTTCAGTAAAGTGGTAGCAGAATTCATCGACAGCATGAAGCTCGGGCGGGTTACATTGGTGGGCCACTCCATGGGAGGGCAAATCTCAATGGTAACTACAATTGCCTTTCCCCAAAAGGTTCAGCGGCTAATTTTATGTGATCCTGCCGGATTTGAAACCTTCACGGAAGGCCAGAAACAATGGTTCCGGGAAATTCTTAGCGCAAGAGGAGTGAAGCTCACGCCTGTCAACGCCATTTGGGAAAATATCGCTTACAACTTTTACGACATGCCCAAGTCTGCGCACTTCATGGCGTGGGATCGAATCAATATGCGCAGTGCTAAAGAGTTTGACTGGTACTGCTACATCATTCCAAAGTGCGTTCAGGGAATGGTAGATCGTCCGGTTTATAACCAATTGTCCGCCATCAAAGTACCTGTCCTGGTAATTTTCGGAGAAAATGATAACTTAATTCCGAATCGTTTTCTCAATCCTGGTAGAACCCGAGCGGTCGCTGAAAGCGGTGCTTCGCAACTTCCCAACCATCAATTGGTGATGGTTCCCAAAGCCGGGCACTTTGCCATGTTTGAGCAAGCAGAGACGGTAAATGCAGCCATCACGGCTTTCATGGCAGGTAAACCCATCGAAGGAGCCGAAAAGGTGGCACCAGCCCAGTAGGCCATGTTAAAAAAACTTGTTGAAAGCCTAAAAACCCTTGCCAGAACCCCACAAGGGGTAGACCCAGCTATTTTCAATGACCCTCTTGCCCTGGAAGTGGAATGGGTGCCCCTAAAAGGAGGTGGGGCCAACTTAAAAACCCATAAGCTGGTCTCTAAAGGGCCAGGACGTCTGGAATTCCGGGTTAGTGGGGGAGCGACAGTTTTTTACCTGATATTCTTTGTCATTGGCGTAGGAGCAATGTTAGGGGCCACCGGGTACTATTTGTTTCAAAATGGGTTCACCTTCAACGGCGAAGACTTTCACCGCTCCATCATGCTGACCATTTTTGGACTGCTTTTTGGGACCCCAGGTGCTGCCATGCTGTACTTTGGCTCTATGCCCCAGGTGTTTGACAAGGAACGGGGGTACTTCTGGCGCGGCTGGAAGGAACCCAACAGATTTGGTATGCCTGAGGAAGGGCCCAAGCTACTGATCCCACTCGAAGACATACATGCCCTCCAATTACTGGCGGAGCGTGTTTCGGGTAGTAAATCCAGTTTTTATAGCTATGAGTTGAACCTGATTTTGACCTCAGGGGAACGCGTAAACGTGGTTGACCACGGCAATTGGCGGCAACTTCAGAAGGACACCGAAAAAATTGCGGAACTAATTCAGATCCCTATCTGGGATGCGATTCCGCCCCATGCAAGAAGTTAAGGTCATATTTGAAGATGAATACTTGTTGGTCGCCGACAAGCCTCACGGGCTTGTGGTGCACCCCTCCCCTATGGCACGTAATGCAACAGGCTCTTTGCTGGAGGAGGTTCAGGAGTTGATCGGTAAAAAAGCCTACCCCATTCACAGACTAGACCGTCCGGCCTCTGGGCTGGTGTTATTTGCCAAATCTTCCAGTGTAGCACGAGAATTAAACGTTTCTTTCAGAGAACGGGAGGTTTACAAAAAATATTTGGCAATAACACGAGGATTTGCAGGCTCAGGCCAGGTAAACAGACCTTTAAACGATGAGAATAAAGGCAATCGACAACCATCGTTCACAACCTACAAAGAAATTTTTCGAACTGAACAGCCATTTGCTATAGGTCCTTATCAAAATTCACGCTACAGCTTAATAGAAGCCTTTCCTCACACGGGAAGATTTCATCAAATCAGGCGGCATATGGCACATATTGGCCATCCTATCATTGGGGATGTAAAGCACGGAGACAGACATCACAATCGTTACTTCAGAGAGATACTAAATATTAACTTCCTACTGCTCAGGGGCATAGAATTGCAATTCACGCACCCTATTACCAAAAATTCCTTACGTATTTATGCTGATTTGAATGAGGTGTTTAAAAGGACAAGTCATATGTTAAATTTATCATAGATGAAAACAATGATATACGTTTCATTAATTTTCATTACCTAATCAATAAA
>JBCDIQ010000336.1:0-6537 GCA_039024295.1 Bacteroidota bacterium
CAAACCCTGCCATCATGATGAAGCAGAAGGTTGCGGTTGCGCTGCCGGGTGCCTATATCAATGGTACGCATACCGGCTTCTCCATGAATGATTTACTCAGCACCAATGACGCAGGGGAAAACCAACTTAGCCTGGAAGCGGCCCTGGAACAGATGCAAGGAGCTCACTACGTCCGTGCCCAAACTGAAATTGAACCCTTGGCCATTGGATTGCGGTTCAACAAATTTCAGCTTGGGGTCTCTTATCGGTTTCTTACGGATGTTTTCCTGGCCTATCCTACCGAGCTGCCGGTTCTGGGCTGGGAGGGTAATGCATCATTTGTTGGGGAAAAAGTGGACATCTCTCCCCGACTTTCTGCCTCAGCCTGGCACGAAATGGCCGTAGGAACTGCAGTTAAATTACCCGGTGATAACCTGACCCTGGGAATTCGGGCAAAATACCTAAAGGGCGTAGCCAACCTTTCCAGCGGGGCTGGTTCCCTTTCTCTTCGTACCTCGGAGGATATGTATCACCTTCAGGTGGAGGTTGATCAGCAGCTAAGGGCAACTGGCATCATCCTTCCCGATTCCCTGGAAACCGTTGGAGATTGGAACCCTGAAGTTGACCTAGACCCTATGGCCGCTAACCACGGTTTTGCCATGGACATAGGGGTTGTGTATGAAATCAGTGATCGTATGCAATTTTCGGCAAGTGTATTGGACCTGGGAAATATTTGGTGGACCGAGGGTTCTAATCGTTTATCCGCCACAGGTGATTTCACGTTTGAAGGCCTGGATATTGGAGACTTGATAGAAAATGACAGCGCTGCGATAGAACAGTTTACCGATAGCCTGGAGAATTCCCTATCGCTTGCCAGCAGAGATGCCAATTACCTGTCTGGTACCCCCACCAAACTCCTGCTAAGTGCAAGGTTCACCCCGGTAAAGCACCTGCACCTTCAGGGAATGGTGTACAGCGAATGGCTTCAGGGCATTACCATGCCGGGCATTGCGTTTAACCTCACCAAAGAGTTTGGCAAAACCCTGGTCTTGGGGGCTACCTACTCTGTGAGAAACCGCCAGGAGGACAACCTGGGCGCAAGTATTCGACTCAAGGCGGGCCCCTGTCATTGGTTCCTGATCACGGATAACCTGCTGGATTACGTAATGCCCCTCAAAGCTCAAAACCCCAATATCCGTTTTGGGATGAATCTGATGTTTGGGCGTAGAGAATAAGCGGTATGTTGATAATATTGGTTATTCTGACCATTTAAGAGTAGGGCAGGTATTCTCAATGCGCATACTTCCCTTTCTGGTTCGTGGATCGGTAATTCGTTGCTTCTTCCTTTGTCCCCATCAAGTCATAAAGCCTGTAACAGGTAGACTGGCGGCAAATAGATCGAAGAAAATCCTTAAATCCAGTCGGATTAATAAAGATTGTTTGCAGTTGAATTGCAGATTATCTTAACTAATTTCATAAAGTTTGAGGCGTTTAATCCCTTGAAGACATCCTTTGTGAAGGGCCCAGGGCAAGAGTGATAAATGTTAAACGGCACGCTCCCCCAACAGTGGCTGCACCAGCCGCCTCGGTTTCCTTCTGCGGCCGCACCCACCAAATCATAAAGCCCGTAATGGGCAAACCAGCCGCAAACATGCACATAGAAAAAGGCGATGACTTTTCCAGGTAATCCGGCGATGGCACCTACATGGATATCGTAGTTATAGGTGCAGAATTTTTTCCCAACGGTTTTGTCCGCCTTCTTTTTAATCCACTTCATTTAGCAACCAGTGGAAAACATTCTCATGAAGAATACCTCCACGGTTCTGCGTAAATGAATCTGCTGTAAGTAGCATCTTTGGATAGTTATCTTTGATTTTTTCCAGTGCACCGAATTCTCTTTCTTTTGTGCTTTCGCGCTCGATGTGCCAGGCTACCTGATAATATTCTATGCCTCCTGTATGGGTTTTACAGACAAAATCCACTTCGTTATTTCTCCCTTTACCTGTCCATATTTTATATCCTCTACGTAACAATTCCAGATAAACTACATTTTCCAGAATATGCCCCCTGTCGGCAGTACGCTCTTTACCAATCAACATATTCAACAGACCAGGATCGACCAGATAGTATTTTTCTTGTGTGGCCAATTGCCTTCTTCCTTTCAGGTCAAAACGGTTAACTTTATAAAACACAAAGCTTGCTGTCAGGTATTCCAGGTACCGCTCTACAGTAGTATTGTGGATACTTTGCTGATCATTTTTTAAGGCTTTTGCGATGTTTCCCGGTGAAAGTGGATTGCCAATATTAGAAGCAACAAATTTCAGAACGTTTCCAAATGCCCGCTTGTCGTTGATCTGGTGTCTCTGCGTAATGTCTTTTTCGATAATCGTGGTGTAGATGGCTTCCAGGTATTCATAAACCTTGTCGTTCCCCAATTCGCGCAATTCTACGCCTTTAGGTAAGGAGGTTTCATTTACATAGTCGAAAAATAAAGCCTCGAAATTGAGATACTTATTTGAGCTGTCAATGCCTCTTGCACTGAGGTACTCGCAGAATGAAAAAGGCAATATAGAGATTTCCACGTACCGGCCGCTCAACAAAGTCGCTAACTCACTACTCAACAAAAAAGCATTGGACCCTGTGATGTACACATCCACATTTTCTGTGGCAAATAGCCCATCTACCATACGCTCAAATGCAGCAATATTTTGTACTTCATCTAAGAAAATATAATTGGTCCTATCTTTCTGAAGATTGGACTTGATTTCGAAGTAAAGGTCCTGCCAGGATTTATTGACATAGTTCTCAGGCAATTCGAAGTTATAAAACTGAACCTGTTTTTTATCTATGCCCTGCTTTAATAGCCTTTCTCGGTAAATTTCTAGCAAGGTACTTTTTCCACTTCGCCGAAGACCGGTGACTACTTTTATGAGATCTTTGTCCTTATATGCCAGCAGCTTGTCAACATATGCTACTCGGTTAATGAATTTTGACATCCACTAAATTTTTAGATAAAATCATTAAAACTTTACTTTTATGCAAGTTTTAATGATTTTATGAACGACCTCTGTTCCACAGTTGCGGATATTTTAGGTGTTTTGACCAAGCTGCCCCTCCCCGCCAAGACGCTCGGAGTAGCTAACCAACCGCCTAAACAAACCCCACATCGCTCGCAACCTGATGTAGCAATTCCTTTCCGAATTCCGTGCACCCTGCCACTTCTTTTCGTTATTAATGAGTACATTTATTCATTACAAACGAACACTTTTGCTCATTGCCAACGAACAGTTTTATGCTCCTCAAATCGGAAATAGAAAAAGCGGTCGCTCAGCAAGCACTTCCATACCCAAAAAAGAAGAAGGTATTGAGCGCGGTGTACTGCCTAAGATAGAACTGGGTAAAACGCATGTATTAGTTATCACCGGGGTAAGGCACTGTGGAAAAAGTACGCTTATGCTTCAGTTGAGTCGTAGGGAGAAAGAAAAATTTTCAATCTTCAACTTTGAGGATCACCGGGTTTTCAACTTCGATACGGACGACTTCCCTAAACTGACGGAGGTTTTAGATACTTCTGAGATCTTATTCCTGGATGAAATTCAGAATGTGACCGCGTGGGAAGTTTTCGTTAGGCACCTTCACGACAAGGGGAAAATACTTTGTATAACTGGATCAAACGCTTCGCTATTAAGTAGCGAGTTGAGTACCCGACTGACCGGGCGGAATCTTCAGCTAGAACTTTTCCCTTTTTCTTTTGATGAGTACTGCCAGTTCAAAGGTGCCAACCAAAACGATGTTTCGTTTCGGGATTATCTCCAGAAGGGTGGTTTTCCAGACTATCTATCCACGGATAACAAAGAAGTCCTACAACAATTGTTCAAGGATGTTATCTATCGGGATATTATTGTGCAACCCGGGGTGCGTAATCACAAAGCCCTCATTGATATCGGTTTGTATTTGATCTCCAACGTAGCGAAGGAATATTCACTGAATAGACTTAAGAAGACGTTTGGCCTGGGATCGGTCAATACAGTAAGTGAGTATATTCAATGGCTGGAGGATAGCTACGTTTTATTTTCCCTACCGAGGTTTAGCTGGTCAGCAAAAAGTATCGCGATCAACCCCCGCAAAGTATACACCATAGATACGGGCTTTGCCCGAGCCAATTCGCTCAGCTTCAGCAAAGATTCGGGGCGTCTATTCGAAAATGCCGTATATCTCCAATTGAGGCGTGCCTACAAGGACCTCTATTATTTTAGGGATAAGGGCGAATGCGATTTTGTCGTACGGGAAGGAAGCAATGTGAGTAAAGTGCTACAAGTCTGCTGGGAAGTTAATCGGGATAATATGAAAAGAGAGGTGGATGGACTCCGCGAAGCGATGCGCTTTTTCAACCTGAAAGAAGGTTTTATCATTACGATGGATCAGGAAGACGAGCTAAAAGCCGATGGCGGGATCATTCGTTTGCTTCCAGCGTGGAAATGGTTTTCTTCCTAGTTGCCCTCACCTTCTCCTGCCCCATCCTAATCGGTGAGCCCGAACGGCTTCGCCTGCGTGCATTTTGGCTTCGTTCCTTCTTCCTCCTGCCCCACCAAATCATAAAGCCCGTAACGGGCAAACTAGCCGCAAACAAACTCAGGAAAAAGGCGATGACCTTCCCCGGCAATCCCCCGATGGCCCCTACATGGATGTCATAGTTGTAGGCGCGGACCTTTTCTCCATTGGTTTTGTCTGCCCAGCCGGTGGAAGCAAGTTGCTTGCCGGAATACTGGTCGAATTGTAGAGATACACTTTGGGTGCGGTCCTCATATTTTACAAAAGAACCAATGGTCCCCGAAGAGTCCTTGGGGAGGTTAAGGTAATAGGTGGTGGCCTCTGGATGTTGGGCCTGCAGGTGATGATACACCCTATCCACCGGATGTGTGGAAACAAGCGGAGCCAGCGTAGATTCCACTTTCTGCCGTTCTTTCTCGATGGTTTTACCTCCATTGGCAATCCATTGTACCCCATCGTTAAACCAGGTAAAAGCCCACATCAAGCCCGTGAGGGCGATGAAGATGACCAAAAACATGCTGTAAAAGCCCAGGATGTTGTGCAAGTCGTAGTTTTTGCGCTTCCAGCGGGTGGTGGGCTTCCAGCGAAACCAGAACCGCTGCTTACGGGCCGCCCTGTTTTTGGGCCACCACAGGACCAAACCGCTGATGAGCAGGAAAACAAACATAAGGGTAGCTGCTCCCACAATCGGCTGCCCGATGTCATTTTTCAGCAAGAGGCTCCAGTGCAGCCACAACACAAAATTAAAAAACTCAAAGGTTTGGTCTTCCTTTTTGACCACCTCCGAGGTGTGAGGGTTTACATACACCCATAGGTTGTGCTTAATTTCATCCCAGTACCAAATGCCGGAGGTGTCCTTATTGGGCGCAAAACTCCTAAAAATTACGCTCTTTTCGGGCGAATTCTCTACGGTCATGCGCTGTACGGGAATGTCAGGACCTAGTGCTTGCTGGGCAGCTTCCAGGTGTTGGCTTAGGGCGATGGGTTCAGCAGCCACAACCGGGACTTCCACCGTAAGCTTATCCGCATACGCCCACGCTTTGATCTCCTCCTCAAATGCCCAGATACACCCCGTGATGCCCAGAATAAACACCACCAGCCCGGAGATGAGTCCGAGCCAGAGGTGGAGTTGTCCGATGAGTTTTTTGATGGTCATAGTTTATACGAAACCTTTCTTGGCTATATGAAAGAGGAAAGCTATAATCTCCGACCTTTTGTTGGAAAAAGGTCGCAACCAATCGCTGCGACCAATAAAGATAAATATTCGGTGATTACCAGAGTTTATGCATCCGTTGCATAGACCCCCCAACGTGCTTAGTAAGTTGGGTGTAATTGAACCCCCCTTCTCGTCTTAAAACATATGATACTTCTGGTATGTCATTATCGGGTTGAGCGAAGGTTCCCGCTACAGTAAAATCAACTCCATTTGTAGTATGATTAAAGCTAGCATACTGATATTCATCAAAAGTGGTAAAAGGAGTAACTTCCCCTGTTATGACATTCAATGTTACTGAATTAAAATCATCGGCAGAGAAACCATCAAAACGAGTATCCCAGGTATCACCCAACTTCCAGACTGAACTATCGGCGAAGCTGTAAGGAACGAGATTGCCAGAAGCTATTTCAATAGGTCTGGCCCAATTTGTTGGCAAAGCACTAAGTACATCGAAGCTAAAATTGGGATCAATATTTCCATTTTGGTCTATTCGCAAGATATTAGCTTTAGTAGATATTACAGAAGTATCGATATCCATGTATAGACCAATAGCTGCAGCACCATAACTTGGGACAGCATACACAAAACCGTCTCCATTAGGAATCAACGTTTCAGCCGAAACAAGTCTGTTGTCTTGCTTGTATTCCATTGTTTTTGACTGGGTATCGAAGACACCAAGTATAAATCCATCAGCCACACCATACTCACAGCATCCTGTTGGAAAATAACTTACACCGTATAATATTTTCTTAGTTTCGGGGATAAAAAAAGGATCATTTGTAAGATTAAAA
>JBCDIQ010000337.1:0-6493 GCA_039024295.1 Bacteroidota bacterium
GCGATAGTATAACAAACATGAGGTGGGAGCCTCGCGTTAGCGTAATCAGAATTGTATATTACCCAAAAAGACAGTATTTAGCGCAATCTAAAATTCCAACTTTAAAGCACCTCCAAAGCCTGCTCGATATCCCTGATAATATCTTCCACATGCTCCAGGCCAACAGATAAGCGAATCAATCCTGGCCGAATACCTACTTCCTGCCGTTGTGCCTCGCTAAGCTTAGCATGTGTAGAAATGGTCGGCAGGGTGGCAATGCTCCGGCTATCTCCAAGGTTGGAAGACAGCGATATCATCTTCAACTGATCCAGAAACGCCATGCTCCGCTTCAAGCCTCCTTTGACTTCGAGGGTCACGATTCCCCCACCTGCTTTCATTTGTTTTTGGGCAATCGCATGCTGAGGATGCGTAGGGAGAAAAGGGTAGTTGACCTGTACCAATTCCGGGTGCTCCTGGAAGTGCTCCGCCAGATGAAGGGCATTGGCACAATGCCGGTCCATGCGAACATGCAGGGTTTCCAGGCTTTTGGAGAGGATCCAGGCATTGAAAGGCGCAATGGAAGGGCCCGTTTTACGACAGAATTTTCGCACCTCGCCGATCAGGTCTTTTGAGCCCATCACGGCTCCCCCAAGGACCCGGCCCTGCCCGTCAATAAATTTAGTGGCAGAATGGGTCACCATGTGTGCCCCAAACTTGGCAGGTTGCTGCAAATAAGGAGTTGCAAAGCAGTTGTCTACATTGAAGATGAGGTTATGTTTCGCCGCCAACTTGCCCACTGCCTCTAAATCCACCAGGGCCAGGCCCGGATTGGAAGGCGTTTCGACAAATATCATGCGCGTATTGGGCTGAATAAGTGCCTCCCAGTTATCGGTATCCACCGGATCTGCCAGGGTATGTGTAATGCCGAACTTGGGTAAAATTTGCGTCAAAATCCCATAAGAAGCCCCAAATAAAGCACGTGAAGCCAGTATGTGATCACCGCTTTGCAGTAAACCCGCCAAACTCGCAAAGACAGCCGCCATCCCTGATGCAGTTGCACAGCCATCCTCCATTCCTTCCATTGCCGCCATCTTTTGCTCGAATTCCTGGCCGTTCGGATTGGAATAGCGGCTGTAAATGTTGCCTTCCATCTCATCAGCAAACAGCGCCCGCATCTGCTCCGCACTCTCAAATACAAAACTCGAAGTATTGTACATCGGCACGGCATGCTCCCGGTGTTGGGAGCGTTCCACTTGTAACCGTATCGCTTTCGTTTCGTCTCTCATTTTGCTTCTATGTTAAAGCTATGCGTAATCTCTGCCATCTGCTCCAGCATCCGGGTTGCAGAGCAGTATTTTTCCATTGAAAGATTGATGGCCCGCTCGACTTTATCCGGGTCCAGCTGGCCAATCAAGGTATAATGCACATGGATTTTGCGGAATACGGAAGGCACTTCGTCTGAATCACGCGCTCCCTGCACTTCTATCTTTATATCATCAATTTCTTGCCGCATACGTTTCAAAATTAACACTACGTCGATTGCACTGCAACTCCCCAGCCCAACCAGCAGGAGTTCCATCGGTCGAAACCCCTTTCCTTCTCCCCCTGCAGCCTCACTGCCATCGGTGTGTACAACCTGGCCCTCAGCATTGAGCGCTTCAAAGTGGACGGCATCGTTTTCTCGGTGAAGGGTGATGTTCATGTTTGTATGGGTGAATCGGGATTTGAGGGGTGAAAAAGGCAGAAAGTGCCTATCTTTCAGGAGCAGGAATAAATTCGATTTCGAGTTGACGCTGAAATTTTGAGGATAGGCTACGACGAACTGGGACCAAAAGCCCCCTTAACTCTGAAAAAGGATCCGAAGATAGGGAGCTATTTTATTTCCTGAACAAAAAAGCTGAAAAAATGAGGTGTTACATCCATTTTGCAATCATTCTCATGCTTGGAAATTCGTGTGTGGAAAGGTCAGTGCAAGAACCAAGAATGGAACTTCCAGGATTGGATATTCTCATCGACTCCCAGCTTGATAATTTAAGCAACGAGCATCAGGTTATATTTTTTCAGTCAGAAACGCATAAGAAGGACTTGAAAAACCTAAAGGAGGATCTTCAATATTTGACCAAATTCGATATTGACTCTACGGAGTTGATTTTGTTCCACCAGGAGATACATACTTGTGGAAGCCTGCGAAAACGAGTTTGGTACAATGAAGCGTTCACCTTGACCATCGCTGACTTTGAGACCATTATTGGCAGCGACCACATTAAACTGATTAACATTAAAATCGACTCAAAAGATGATAAAGTCGAACTTTTCACCACGCCTAACGCACCGTTGGAGTACCTCATAATAAACGATAAGCACTATCAACCAGGTTATGAAAGCAGAATTGTCGTACTCGATGAAGCAATTGAAAATTTTGAAAGAGAACAATGCCCATAACATAGTATGGCACCCATGCTTCGTTAGGCAGAATCCCAATTAAAAATCGGTAAAATGAAAAAGCTTCTCTACCCCCTCATTTCTATAGCCCTCCTGATAAGCTGTTCGCCCCAGGAGGAAAAAAGGATTTCATTTGAGGGCATCCAAAATTTCGATTTTACAAATTCACTTGCCCAGGCAAAAACAAAAGACAAGAAGCTTTTGATCTATTTTTCCGGCGAAACCTATGAGAATTGTCATTACATGGAAAAAGCGGTTCTCGCTGATCCAGAAGTTGTAAGCGCGATCCTACAAGACTACATGTTTATCATGTTAATGGTCGATGACATGACAATGGCGGAGGAGCAATTCTGGAGGTATGGCAGACATTCGCACCTTCCCCTTAAACGAGTTGGAGACATAAACATGGAATATCAATATGAACTTACCCGAGCAGGATCGAATCCTATATTTACCATTGTCTCTGAGGATGAAAAGACACAGGCTATATTGGGCTTCACCAATGATAAAGGTGACTTTTTAGCATTCTTGAAAAAGAATAGGGCAAGTCTATGATGCATACAAATTCCAGCAGGACCAAAATCATCGCATATACTTTATCTATTCTACTACCTGTCATAGCTTTAGCCTCATTATTCACAAGCTGTGAGAACCAAGGAGAAACGTCGGAAACGAAATTTGAAAGACAATTTAGCACAGAATTAAAAGAACTGGAAATGCTGGAAAACCAGGAAAACGAAAAAAGATAGTCCCTAAAGGAGATGAGCTTCAATGTCCTTGCTGTGATTATTTCACATTAGGGAAACGTGGAGAATACGATATCTGTCCAGTCTGCTTTTGGGAAGATGATGGGATTGATATCGATCAACTGGATGAGCATTCTGACCCCAATCATATCACGCTCAGGCAAGGCCGCAGTAATTTCCAAAAATATGGTGCATGCGATTCTACTGTGGTCAAAAATATGATATCAAGATCAAAAAGGAAAAATTTCAGGTTTGAACAAAGGATATTGAAATAGGAGTCAGGGAATAGCCAATTTTCCAGTCCATATGCGATATTAGTGACTGCACCCAAAATAACATGGCTAGTATTTTGGTTATGCTCTTATATGCAACCCTTTAACCCCATCTTAAAAATGCGGAGAATCAGAGATCACGTAGTAGCTGCAAAAGTCTATCTATATAATCCACCAGTGACATTAGAAAATGAGAGTATTTTACCTGAGGTTGCTTACAGTCAAACAGGATGGGTACTAAGTCCAGAACAAGTGGATTCTGCAATACAAATATTGACACAAAAGCTCCCAGATTATCCTACAGATATCACCTGGTGTTTTATTCCAAGGCACCTCATTGTATTTTTTGACAAAGATGGAGGGGTTTTAGGCTTTGTTAAGATTTGCTTCCAGTGTTCAAACTATATGGTATTCCCCAATGCACCTGTCGAAGGAAATAACATAAAGTACTTCCGGAGCATTATGGATGAATTAGAAATCCCAATTTTTTCTGATGATGAAGCGTATGTGGCCTTTTTAGCAGATAAAAATCAAGAGAAACTGCTGGCTTAAAAAAATAATCATCCCCCCACATCTTCCGATAAAATACGTGCGATGAAGATCAACGGAAATGAATTACCCAAACGAATTTTCAAGTTAATACAGGAGGACAAATGGATTAGACCTGCTGATACTTCAAAGTTATTACGTCTGATCGTTGAGAAGTCCCCCTTTGAGGATGACCAATCGCTTCTAACAAAGATGGTCAAAGGATTCACCTTATACGGCCTTGAATCCATGAAAAGAGAATCAATTTCATTCAAAAAATGGGCTGAATCAGGAGAAAGCGTTATGCTCCATGGAAAAAAAGATACGCTTGTAAAGCCAGGGGAAGTTGATCCGGATAAGCTAATTCTATTCGCTGATTTTGGATTGGGGGAAGACACTCCATTTGGGTTGGATTTTCAGGAGGATGAATCAGCTCCCACAGTCGTTTTGCTTTACTATGGCAAGGATCCTTTTAAGGATAATAGGTGGGTGGAGTTGACAAAATCATTTGAGGAATTCGAAGAATTGGTCATGACGTAATCATTAGACCATCGGCCAAATATGAAGCAATCAAGAGTAGTAAACCAGCGGTCAGCTCAGTCTAATGAAAAGGAATATTTCACTCAACATATTACTCGTACTCTTTTTCCTAAACACATGAAAAAATACGATTTGCCGGTTCTTGGAGGTTGTAATAGCGTACAAAGGAGCCAACCGCTGCTGAATACACTTCAGCACAAGGCTATACCCGCCGAAAACCCTCGAAACGAATTCTTTCGATGAGCAGAGCCATTGTAACCCTAATGCTACTGAGCCTGGTCCATTTAACCCAGGCTCAGTTCATTTCCAAAGAACAAGCCCTAGAAGATCTGGCCGAGTTCAAAGCATTGTTGAACACCCAATCTTCCTATTTCCAGCTGTCTAAGGTCAATTTTCAAGACCTGTTCACCGAAGTTGAGGCTGAGGTTGCGGCAGCAGATTCGATGCCTGTCTACCAGCTGGCGTACATGCTTGAGCGGGTGATTGCAGCAACCATTGATCGACATGCATCCGTGAAGATGGAAGACTTTGAGGAAGACGAATTCAAATGGTTTGGCCTTCACTTGCCTTTTGCAGTCGCTCCCCTGGATGGAAAAATTGTCGCCCTTACCAGAGATAAAGCTGCAAAAGGGTACCGCTATTATTTGCCGGAATATCCCTACCTGAAAAGCATCAACGGCATTCCAATTCCTGAATTCCTGGAGCGCTATGCCTACCGAAGAAAAAATGCGCCAGCAGCTGCTAAGCTGAGCGACGGTGCCCAAGACCTACGAGACATTGGGGAGCTATTTTTTAAACAGGGAGAATTGTCTCATGAAGACCTCACCCTCGTGTTGACCAATGGAAAGCAGGACAAGAAACTCACCCTTCCGTTCAGTGAAAGAAAGCACAGGTGGAACAACATTGGTCATCTCCAAGATCGATCCCTGCTCAAAGCCATCTATTTTGAGGAAGAATTTGACTACAACATGCTCCATACATGGTTGGAAGATTCTATCGCCTACTTGCGGCTGCCCGAGATGTTTTCCTATGAGGATTATCCTGATTTGGAGGCCCACCTGAAGAAGGTATTGGACACCTTCCGGCAGGCCAATGCATTGATCGTTGACATACGGGGAAATGGTGGCGGGCAAAGAGATATCTTACAGAAGATAGCCGGTTATTTTGTGCTACCAGCGCAGTCGCCCTGGGTCGCCAATGTCGCCTTCATCCGTAATGACCAACAATTGGACGAGGACATCGAAAGCATGAGTAGCAGGTACCTGTACAGCTACGATTCCGAAGCATTCGATGCGCAGGACCGGGAAGCAGTCGATGCATTTATGGAAGGCTTCACGCCAGAACCTCCAGTGGATTCAGCAAAATTCAGCCGCCCCTTTTATATGGTGCTTAAGAGCAATGGAAATCCCCTTTCCTGCCCTGTTTTCCTCCTGACAGATGAGCAGGCTTTCAGCGCAGCATCTGTCTTTGCGACTGCCCTTAAAGGTCTTTCCAATGTTACCATCGCTGGCGTTACCACGAACGGCTCTAGTGGGCGATCCAGAAAGTTTTACCTACGCCACTCCCATATACGGGTCAAGCTTTCCACCATGATATCCTTTCAGCGGAATGGCAAAACCCTGGATGGAAATGGAACTATTCCGGATATTGTCCTACCGATGGATGAAGCGCAAGTACTGGGGAAGAGGGATACACAATTGGAGCGACTGGTGGAGTTGATTCTGGAATGAAGAGGTGTACCGAAAATGATTGGGATGAGTGTTGTGAATGCTATTCTAAGAGATAATTGATATGAAAAGGACCATTGCCTCCGTCTTGTTATCCCTAGCAATACTGTCTTTGCCCGGCCAGGCATGTGGAACCTACCGATTACGGTTCATTGGAACGATAGCATCAGATTCTGTTACAATTAAAGAGGTAAAACTTCCGACCACTAGGTTTCTCCAGGGAAAAGAAAACTGGGACTCAGATGGTGCATTTTTTACA
>JBCDIQ010000338.1:0-6448 GCA_039024295.1 Bacteroidota bacterium
AATAATTCTTGGAACCAGTAAATACTGTCGATACCTTACCTAACGAGGAGATGAAATGAACGCTCTTAGTCCAATGTTTAAACGAAAGGCTATTAAGACAAGCACCTAAGAAAATCAGGATCACTCCTGCAATAGAAGTAGCTTGATTTGACAGCAAATATCCAGGTCCAAGGACCAAAAATGCGCCAGCCAAACTGATCCAGAAGGGAATAAGTCCATTCCTCACTTTTGATTTTTTGAATAAAATGAAAAGGTTGATGAACATCGCAACCATAAGTACGGGGATCAACCAGGGACTATAGGGAATACTTTGTAGGCTTGAAATACCAAAAGCACTCAAGTATACAGCCCAGCAGATTGGGCATTTTGGAAAAAAAGCCAGAAGCAAAGGAACTCCTGCCTGCTGTAAGGAACTTACTACTGAAGAAATCCAACTGCTACCAGAGCCGCTTTTTACCATCCTTGTTACATCCCCCAATACCTTTTCAACATCCCATTGAAGTCGAGTATATGAATAACTGATGTATCCATTTTGATTTAAAACATAAAGTTCAAGCCGATGCTGATTCACCGTAGAAGATACATGGTTTACCCCAAGTTGGAAGAAATCAGAGAGGACCTTAAAATCCTCTGATCTGGTTCTCAACATGTGAATGTTAGGGCCAAACTTCACCCCTCTATTTTTACCAAAAACACGCATTTTTGCGGGAGTGTCAAAACTTGGGTCATAGGTAAACGCCAATAAATTAACTTTATCCAGCAAGTTAGAATCTTGTAATTTCTGTTGCAATTGACCCATTTTATTGATGGTGAGGGTGCACTTTTTCGGATTCATACAACGGGTGTAAAAGAATGCCACAACCGTTGGTTTACTGTCAATAATATTGGCTAAGGTTTTGATTTCACCATTTTCATTTTCTACCTCAATATTGCCAATCCGCTCAACATTCCTAACCCGTCTCAACCAGTTGTAAGAAAAGCCAGACTTTTCAGCCTCGATCTCACAGCAACTCAAGTCAAGTTTTCGATCATCAGCTTCAATTATATTGATCGTTTCCTGGATCAACTCTCTAGTTTCAGGATCAAAATCATAAGTATTGGTTAGAAATTGGGTTAACTCTGGCAATGCGCCTTTGGCGTATCCCCTTAACCACTGAAAAGTCAGGAGTATTTCTCGTTTTGCACTTGAAGGTCTTTGTAGAGGCCATGATGGCTTAAATTCGTTCAGATCCATGCTATCGTCATGGTACCGAATGTTGCGTAAAGCCTGAAATAAAAAACTAATATATTGTACATTAGGGCTTTTTGTACCTCTCAATGCCCTAGCTGCCGCAGCTACTCTGTAGGCAATTCTGCCATTTTGGAGTTCATCCAGGATGTATTTCATGGCAGTATTGGGAAGTCCCAATTCCAAAAAGGATGCCATCGCATACCCCCTGATTCTATCCATCTGGTAGCTTGGCCGCTCCATGTAAACAGGGTGGCGTTCAGATAAAAGTTCAACCAGTAACCCGATTGGAAGTTCCCTAGTGCGAACCTTATTTATAAGCTGGCCGATTTGGTCTTCGGTGCTGTTGCGGGAAAGCTGCTCTTGGTTAATAATACCGATTTCTTTAGTCATCACCTTACGCTTAAGTTGGATCAATCTTTCCGATAAGTTTGAAGGCAATGGCTTTTACATCACATTCGGTACCTTGGTATTCTATCTCCTCATTTTCTATAGAGTCGATCAAATTACTGAGAGATTCAATTAATTGGTTTCTCTCTCTTAACTTGTGATCCGTGTATAGAAGGGAATTCATAAGACTAGCTTCAAATCTGGTGAAAATTATTTTATCATTAGTTTTCTGTAGATTTCGAATAAGATCAGCTGCCAAATCATTGGCTTTTTCAGGTTTTGTAAAGTGCAAGGCCAGAAATGCAGAGCGTCTGATTTCCGGGTTTTCATCGTTTCCAGCGATTACTTTTTTCTTTAGGAAATCATCTGATTCAGGATCGGTATCTAGCGCCTGTATGGCTGCTTTACAGACTTTTTCACTCTTTGTCTTCCTGATTGTTTCGGCAAACAATTGTACATGTTGATTTTTGGTATTTTGCCTTAATAGTAAGATGGCATCTACTTTTTTATTATCGTCTTCTTCAGTTGGATTGTTTCCATCTTCCATCCGTATTGTCCTTATGAGTTTATCCTGCAATTCTCCATCCTCATGGCTACTTAGCGTCTCCATAGATGCATATCTTAGGATTTCATGGTCATTGGTCAACAATCCTCTCAGAATAGAATGAAACCGAGGTCTACGCGAAGCATAATGCCGATTAGCCCTTTTTGCTATTTTCATCTCGTGAACCATATCCAAACGTTCCTGAACAGTTGAGGATTCGTTTGCAATTATAGACAGGCAAGCATCTAACCCTGCTTCGCTTTCACTTATGTTAATGAAGTATTTTTCGTCAGTGGGCGTGCCATTTCCTGCTGATTTTTTATCTGCATTTTTTTCTGCTTTCTCGTCAGCTTCTTCCTCTATTTCTTTTTGAGCTTCCTCTTTTGCGACTTCATCAATAAAATCTGCCAAATCGCCAAAAAGAAACTCTTTTTGTTGAGCTTCATTGACAATGTTTTTTAAGGAGAGCCTGTAGGCTAACTTGTGAAGTTCCTTGGCGTTTTCCTTTTTTAACAACTTTATCAGGGATACTTTAAGAAACCCCAGGTAATTACTTCTGAGATTTTTATTGCCAAAGAGGGAATGAGAGTTAATAAGCAATTGCATGGCCTTAAGTAACAGGTTCACATCGGGGTTACTTTCATCAAACACTTTTCGCAGAGAAGCAAAAAGTTCAGCATGTAGTTGGTTACGAATACCAGTGCTTTGAGTAAGTAAGAGTTCAAGTACTTTTTGTCTGAATTCAACCTTTTCATTTTTGTTTTGTACTATTTCTAGTACTCTCCGCTGATCTTTCACACTATGGAGCAGTACATTTTTCTCTATTTCCTCAGCCCAGGCCATTTTTTCTTCAATATTACCTACCGTTTCCCCTCTTAGAAAAATGGTATTGTACTGAACTGTGGTAAACTCATTTGGTGTGAGCATTTTATCAGACTTTTCCTTGTCCACATCAAAGTAGGGAATGTCATCAAAATCAAACCCAAGTACTGTTTTATGATCCAATCTGCCCTGATAGTCTATTGTATCCTTGACAAGTGGGTAGTCTGTGCCCGGAAAATTGGAAGTCGGTGATTGCGGGAATTTTAGTCGAAGATGAGGCACATTTCCACCTCCATATTCACTGTCGTACCACTTTCTCCACGGGCGGCTCAGCAATGGTTCTTTCTCAGCATCCCAAGGCCACAGCACATCATCAGCGTAGTTGCCCAAATCAAAACTACCCACATTGTAAAACCCCGCATCAAGGTCAAACTTTTTGGGGTTAGCTTCAGCCCACTCTTTTCCTCTTGGTCCCTGATAGCCATATGGTCTGGGATAGGTTTTCTTATCATCAGCATCAAATCGGTTATGCACATGCTGCCATTTTGCCCATAGCCTATCAACGTTACTGTGCATCATGAAAAACAAAGGGTCAACAGGATCTTTCCCAATGTCAACCACATGCCCCGTAAATGCGCTGTGTCCAGGATTATGAGACTGTGTTTCTTCAAAGTTGTACCATTCTATGAACTCATCTGAGTAATTAATTACTGTGTCTTCATCACGGATTCTATCATTTGCTTTATGAGAGGTTGGATCTTTATACCGAAAAGCTCTTCTTAAAGGTCCCCACAGTGTGTGACCCGCGTAGATTTCCATTGGGTTATTACAGTTAAATGTAGGTCTTTGATTTTCATTAATAACCTGAATGTAATTAGCGTCTTTTCCGAGAGTTGATTCCTGGGTTTCACCAACAAACTCTTTGGTGAAAACATTGTCAGCAGCCTCATCAAATTTCCAATATGGAACAGTTACCCGAGGGTCGATCGCTTGCATTTCCCGCTCTAGGTGTAACAGGTAAGCCCTATGCCAGGGGTGAAAGGATTCACGGCCATGAATTTCAAATGCAGTTTCGAATGTGTGCATAAGGACAATTTCATGCAATAAGCTACTAGGGTTGGCGCTGTATGTACCGGAATAAGAACCCTTCAAAGGTGTATTGTTCAACCTTACAAAGGTTTCCAGAAATAGGTTTCTTTCTACGGGAGTAAGCTTGTTTGCATTCTTACGGACCCTGACCATTATGTATTCCTTTAGCGATTGTACACTATTGTCTTCAGAACTGATATCTATAAAGGTATCCTTTTGGGCCTCACTAGCAGATCCAAAAACTCCCGCAACATAGAAGGTAAACTCGTTACCAGCCTGCAATTTGATAGAAAGAATCTCTTTGGGGGAAGCATCTGGCGTATTGCTTTCATAAAGTGCTAATTCTCCCGTGAATTTCGTATCACCTAAATGTTCATCATCGTTTAACTCCCCCTCGACACCTTGACCTGTAGTAATCTTTACAGACACTGGTGTATCCCCATCCTTATACCCCTCAACGGCTAATGTACACTTCACAGGGGTCCAACCCACATAAGCTGCTTCAGACGGCTCTTTGTCGTTTATTTTCAGTGTAAATTTCATGTTGACCTACATTATTAGATTTGACTATTTGAACCCTTTCTATTCCTCATCCTTTTTGAGCATAATAAATGAGGCCACATAACCTGCTTGGTTCTGCCCATGAGGCTCACTCCTTATGACACTGCCTACAATCGCTGGTACCTGATTGATTCCCTCAGCCCAGTTGGGCACCAAGTATCCTTTATAATCGTAAACCCAATCCTCTGATTGGGTTCCTTTGATCCCCTTTGCTTGAAATCTTAACGCGTATGGATTGCCGAAACTAATGACCCCATTTACTTTCATCTGGAAACTTTTCCCAAAGTCAAATTCGGCTACTAACTCTCCATAAGCAGCAGGTAATAGGTTGAAATCACCCTGACCAAATATCTTTGGGGGCTCTTTAGAATCTGCGATGTTGTGAAAGCTTCTATAAAGCCATTTTCCGGTTAAGTTGCTAGGATTTTGCATGGGTATAAATGAATATTGATAAGTTTACAGTAGTGATAAAAAATGAAGTAGTAACGAGGGAATGGGTTGATATAATCTTGTGGATTAAAAAAGGATGGATTACAGTTATAAAAGGCTAAAAGGACTGATTCTGAAGTAGATTAAGTACGAACTATGATAGTAGCAGAACAGATAATTAGTGATTTAAATTCGTATAATATTAATTTATGAAAAATCCGTATTAATACAAATTATTAGTTATTATTTCTTTGTTAAGCAATTTACATGGGGATTATTTGAACCGTTCTGTCTACAATCAACGCACAACATTCCCCACAACAGTTTCCCCCTTCCTCCGTTTAAAGACAACGAAACTCCGTAGCACCACACATGGCAGATTGGAAAAAATGGTTTGGCATTACCGAACCAACTAGCAGGAAAAGAGGAAAAGAAACCCCGAGTTTTCGAGACAACCTCAAGGCATTTAAATTTCTCCCCCCCTTTTTTAAGCTGATATGGGAAACCCACCGTGGGTACACCCTTACCAACGGGTTACTCCGCATTTTCAAAGCAGGCATTCCCGTGACGACCCTGTACATCGGCAAGCTCATCATCGATGAGGTGGTTTTCCTCATGGACCATCCAGAGGCACCCCTGACACATATTGGGATGTATGTAACGGCTGAGCTGGTGCTGGTGGTGCTGTCTGCCCTGATGCTGCGCCTGATTACCCTGATTGATTCCCTGCTGGGAGACCTTTTTTCGAATGAAATCTCTGTGCGAATCATTGAGCAAGCAGCCAGACTGGACTTGCCCATGTTTGAAGACAGCCTTTTCTACGATAAGCTAGAACGGGCACGACGCCAATCTACCGGGCGTGTGCTATTGATGTCGCAGATCTTCATGCAGGTCCAAGATTTGATCACCATCTTTTTTCTGGGAGCAGGTTTGGTCTGGTTCAATCCCTGGTTGATCATTCTATTAATCCTGGCAGTGATTCCAGCATTTTTAAGCGAGACCTACTTCAACCGAAGAAGCTATTCACTGGCACGCAACTGGACACCTGAACGACGTGAACTTGACTACCTTCGCTTTGTGGGGGCAAGTGATCACACGGCAAAAGAGATCAAAATCTTTGGGCTTGAGGATTTCTTGAAAGAAAAATTCTCCCAAGTAGCCGACCGGTATTATCAAGCGAATAAAAAGCTGGCTGTGAAACGGTTTGGGTGGGGGCTTATGTTCAACACCCTCGGGGATATTGGATATTACATTGCCTACGCAGTTATCATTTTACAAACTGTAGGACGCCCGCTCTTCATTGGCGGTTTCAACTTATTGGGGAGTGCAGTAGCTTTGACCCTTGGAGATTTAACCTTTTTGGCAGGATCCTTTTCTCGTTTGAG
>JBCDIQ010000339.1:0-6402 GCA_039024295.1 Bacteroidota bacterium
CAATTTCCCTGGCAACCGTTACCGCCTTCAGCTTACCCAAGGTGTGAAGGCCGGTCCGGATTCGATTGAGGTTACTCAGTTCGAGGGTATCAAAATCTGCCAACCTCAATTCCCCAAAACTTCTTTCCATTGCCAGGGTCATCGCCACTTCTTTGCCTACAGAGAGGCCGATAAGACCGATTCGCTTCTGCTGAAGAAGGCTTTGCTCTTCAGGGCTGATTTTATATTTGTTCCTGTTCGTTCTGACCTGAATGAATTCCGCTTCAGGCAACACCTTTATCAATCGGCTGTTCCAAGGATAATACACCCAAGTCCCCACCTCCTCGATACTTTGCCCGTTCAGGTAGTTTTGAATGGCCAGATCGCATTCTTCAGGCGTCTTCAATTGGGGGTTCAGGCACTTCTGAAGCTCCACCAACTGGTCATAATAGGTGTCGATTACTTCCAGACGATCCGATGAGGAAAGCAGGGATCGAAGCTGCTCTACTTCATCATTTGAAGAGAGCCTGTATAAAATAGGCTTGTGAATAGCATTATCCACATCCGAGTGCGCACGGATGTTTCCTAATAGCTCCTTTACAGGAACCCTACCAGGTTGGGGCATAAAGTACGAATTACAAGATTAAGGTTAGCAAGGCACCGTAACATACAGCAAGGATTACGTATCTCACGGTAGATGCAAAATAAAAACTTTTGATAAGCAATCCATAGATTTCATACATAAAAACTATCCGATCGCCCACAGATTTGTAGATGGCAACTACATTTTTCGAATTTTTATGGAGTAGAACCTACAAAACCGTATTTTCGAATTATGAGGCAAATTCTATTGTGTTTCTGGCTGACCCTACAGATGTGTCAAATCTGTTTGGCTCAACATGAAGCCACAATATGGTTTTTTGGTAGGAATGCGGGGATTTCCTTTAATCAACTGCAACCGGTGGCCCTTGGAAATGGCGCCATGAACACCCTGGAAGGCTGTACTTCTGTAGCCGACAGCAGCGGTAATTTGCTGTTTTATACCAATGGGGTAACCGTCTGGAATCGCGCCCACCAGGTGATGGCGGAAGGAATTGGGCTCATGGGGCACGTATCCGCTACCCAGGGAGTCGGGGTAGTACCTTTGTCCATTCCTGATCAATACCTGATTTTCACGCTTGGGGAAAGGGGGAGTCCAGCAGGGCTCAGAATGAGCCTGATAGACATGAGCCAGGACAATGGCAACGGGAGGGTGCTCCAAAGAAATATACTTGTAGAGCCTGAAATGGCAGAGAAGATGGTGGTTACCCGCCATCCGGACCAACAAAGCCATTGGCTGATATGCCGGAAAGCCAATTCCAACCGATTTTACAGCTTCAGGGTAGCTTCAAACGGTAGTGTAGGCCCGCCAATTATTTCTGCTGCCGGAACAGTTGACAGCAGTTCTACCTCTGGACAAATGAAAATTTCTCTGGATGGGCAACACCTGGCTTTGGCGATTCGGGACGCCAAACGATACGAATTATACCGATTTAACCCCCAGACGGGTACGGTTACTTATCGATTCGCTTTTAGCAAAAGCTTTAACAATTGCTACGGGCTTGAATTTTCTCCTGATGGGCAAAAGTTATTTCTCCACAGCAGTTCAAGTCCCGCTGTTGATGGGCAACCGGAAAAGCCCAGCCTGCTGTTCCAAGCAAACCTTGCTGCGGGATCAGATATTGATATTGATGGTTCCCTAACCTTGCTGGATACGATTCGGGTACCCAACCCAGGAGCTATGCAGCTAGGCCCAGATGGGCGTATTTACCTTGCAAGACCTGAACAAGGCTTTTTAGGAGCTGTAAGGTTCCCCAATCGTCAGGGAAAGGCAGCTGATTACCAAGATGAGGGCCTCTTCTTGGGAGGTCGAAAATCGCGTTTTGGACTCCCCAATTATGATCCCCAGGCCGTCATGCCGATCCCACAGCCTTCCATCGCAAACACCTGCCTGGGAGATTCCACCGAGCTTTCCCTTTCTCATTTTCGAGGCATAGATTCCGTAAGTTGGGACCTTCGTTTTGGGGGACTGGCAAAAAAGTGGCATCGTCCCAGTTCATTCAATGTCTCATTTCCACAGGCTGTTGATTTTCCCGTGAGAATTGTTCTTGCGCGGGGCCAGCGGCGCGATACGCTTCAAGTTTCACTTCAGATTACGGCTCCTCCAAGTATATCACTTGGCAATGATACCAGCTTATGCAAGGATGACCTGATTCGTCTTCAGGTTCCGAGTGCTGCTGTCAATTATTTCTGGCAGGATGGAAGTTTTGGTCGAACCTTTATGGTCCAGGATACAGGATGGTATTGGGTGGAAGCCGCAAATCAGTGTGGAACCGTGCGTGACAGCATTCGGATTGATTGGGAAAAACCGCCTATATTTTCGCTGGGGTCTGATACGGCCCTTTGCACTGGAGAAGTTGCTCAACTGAAAGGGCCCGAAGGCCTGCTTCAGTACCAATGGAACACAGGCCATTTACATCCCTCTATCTGGGTAAATCAACCCGGAACTTATTCCCTCAAAGTGAGCAACGCCTGTTTTTCATGGCGAGATACCATAGAAGTAGCGTTTGTCGCACCTCCTGAATTTGACCTGGGGCTCGATACCTTCCTATGTTCGGGCACCACCCTCGAGCTTTCAGGAGGTACCAGAAGTCCAGTGCTCAGGTGGCAAAACGGAGCTTTGGGCACCAATTTACTCATCTCTGAAGCAGGGTGGTACTGGGCAGAAGCCAGCAATGGAGTATGCACCATTCGGGATTCTGTACATATCATGAACCGAGAGGTACCATCGGTTAAGCTGGGAACGGATTTTCTTCTATGTGAAGGGACCTCAACTTGGCTTTCTCCTGGAGAATTTCCCAATGCGAATTTCACCTGGCAAGATGGAAGCACGACCCCGGTATTTGAAGTTAGCCAGGCTGGGAGGTACAGTGTTACCATCGAAAATGAATGTGGCTTGGACTCTGGCTTTATTTCAGTCGCCTACACCCGTGCACCAGCTCCAGTTGAGCTTGGCAGCGATACCTTGATTTGTGAAGACCTGCCCATTGAACTTGATATAACACAAGAGCTTGAAGGCATAACTTACACATGGGACAACCTATCTTCAACTCCTACCCGGGATATCTTTCGGCCAGGAAGATACTTTGTAGAAGTCAGCACACAATGTGGTAGCAGCAGAGATACCATCCTGGTATCTACCTCAGAGGCCGCTTGCCAGTGCCTGGTGATGGTTCCAAATCTTTTCAGCCCCAATAATGATGGGGTAAATGATGAATTTAAAGTATCTCATCCCTGCTTCCTGTCAAGGTTCCGCCTTTCCATTTATGACCGCTACGGTGGCTTGCTCTTTCACAGCAGAAATCCAGATGTAGGCTGGGATGGAAATACCCTGAACGGGTTGAGCCCGGAAGGGGTATACTATTGGGTACTGGACTACCAGGCACAAAATGGGGTTGAGCAAGAACAAAACGTTCTCAAAGGCTTCGTTACCCTGCTTCGGTAAAAAATCCAGCTCAATAAAAAAGGGTGCCTGAAGCACCCCTTGTAAATCGAGAAAACGTATCTTATTTGGTGGTGATCGTAGAGCTCAGCATTTCTGGGTTATCGATCAACTCCTTGAAACTTGCACTAAGCGCAAGACTTTTTTGCTTTTTGTCTTCAAATGAAGCATTCCCCGGAGAGTATACCACTCTAATAGGCTTCTTGAACTTGTAGTTGATGTTATACTTCATCGACTCCATAAGGGTCATGGCATATTCTGCGTTTTCATCATCCCCCAGGATATCGTCTGTATTCATGTTCTTGGTCAAACGGTGATGACGCACCAGGGTCTTTCCATCCATTTCGAAGAAGGTGAATGGCTCCTCCAGCTCAGCGTTTTCCAGCAACAGGGCATTTAGGCCAGCATTCAGGGCATTTAGGTCGGCAAAATCAAAACGAACACCAAAAATGAAGTCTTTCTTATTTTCTATTGCTTCTACATTCGTGATGCCTTTTATGCCTTCTACCTTTTCTTGAAGGTCATCAAGTGACATCTCTTCTCCCATTGGGTTTTCACTGTTTTCCCCGGCCATATTCAAGAGGGAGGACATCTCACTCATGTCGATTCGGTATTCAAGTGAACCCGCACCATTTTTCTTAAAGGTGTAATTCTCTTCTATGGTGATACAGGAAGATGCTACGATGCACAGTAGCGGAAATAGCAACAGGGTGATTTTTTTCATAAGGTTGAAAAATAAATGATTGAGGTCTCAATGTCACTTGATTTTCTGGATCTACATCCGATTGACCTGAAGATGTGTGACATGAAAGGTTACGGGATGCGAATATAGGTAATTTGTCAGACTCAATCCCGACCCTTTGCCTACGGGAAATCTATCATGGGGTTAGGTTATGGGTATTATTGGAACTATTTCCCCAAAAGTCGACCATTAATCAATCGGCTCATCACCATTTCTTTGTAGCTCCTGCCTACCGGTACTTTGAACTCCCCGATAAGCAACTGGTTTCCTTCCATCCCATCAACCTTCTCCATGGCCACTAGATAAGATTTATGCACCTGGATGAAACGATCATCAGGCAATTGTTCGGCCATGCTCTTCAGGGTGGCCAGTGTCACCAGCCGTCCCTTGGGCGTGTAAAGACCTACATAGTTTTGCATGGACTCGATGAATAGCAGTTCTTTTAACTGAATTTTTTCGAGCTTGTGGTCGCACTTAACAAAGAAATACGCCTCCACCTTCTTTTCATTCCCAGAGGGAGTAACAGCTTGCGCTTTTAGCCGCAAGGCATGAAAATCCCGGGCTTTTGTAGCCGCCCGCATAAACCGGTCAAATGATATGGGTTTAACCAGATAATCCAGCACATCAAGCTGGTACCCCTCAAGCGCATAGGAAGGATAGGCCGTGGTAAAAACCACAATCGGAGGATCGGTCAAGCTTTTGAGGAATTCAATGCCGGTGAGCTCTGGCATGTGGATGTCCAACATCATCAGGTCTATCTCATGGGAATGAATCATCTCCATTGCCTCAAATGCATTTTCTGCAACTCCTACAAGCTTGAGGAAGGGGATTTTCGCTACATATCCTGCGAGCCCTTCCCTGGCAAGGGGCTCATCATCAACAATCAAACAATTCAACTGATCTCGGGAAGAAGGCATACCATTCACGTTAAGGCTATCGAAGGGGATTGGGCTATTTTTTCCAAAGGAATTTCAAGGACTACACGGTACCATGCTCCATCAGGGTGGGTATCCAATACGTAGCGGCCATGGTAAAGCAATTCAAGTCGCCGCTGCAAATTGCTGAGTCCAATTCCTCCTGAAGGTCTCGGATCGGGCATTGGATTACTCCTTTGGGTCCTGGTGTTATGGATATTGACCTGGAGCTTATTAGCTTCCATTTTTTTCAATTGAATCTCTACCACATTGTCTCGTGTCGCATGAGAGGAAACATGCTTAAACGCATTTTCAACGATGGGCATCAATAAAAAGGGTGCCACAGCCTCTCCATTTAAGGATTCATCCACCTCAAACTTTACCTGTACACGATCCCCTTTTCGAAGTCGAGCAAGTTCAATGAAGTTGCGCAGGTACTGAATCTCCCGATCTAAAGGGACCAAATCTCCTTCGCATTCATAGAGCTGATAGCGGAGCATATCCGAAAATCGCGTAAGCGAAGTCTCAGCCAGGTCTGGATCTTTACGTATCAAAAAATAGATGCTATTGATGGCATTAAACAAGAAGTGAGGGTTGAGTTGAGACTTTAGCAACTCGAGTTCCGTGGCCAGGTTATCTGTTTCCAGGCGTCGATTTTTCTGCTGGATCGACATCCATTTTTTTACCAGGCCAATTCCCAAAACAATCAACATGGTCGGTAAAATCGATCCAAAAGTTGCCCCAATGAATTCAGCTCTCTGGTAGGCTTCCTCCATGTCGGATATCCCTACGAGAGATTCTTTCCACAACGACATCAATCCTACACCCAAGGCAACCGACCAAAAAGCATACGATACCAGCAGTGCCAGGACGAATAAGATATACCGCCTTTTGAACAGCAGCCGAGGCATCAGCAGGTACAAAACGGTGTATCCACTCAAGATGTAAGCAGACATATACACCAGATTGGTGGGCAGGGCATCCCAGAAATCAACCCGGGCAAAAAGAAAATACCAAAACAGGGTGTAGCAAATCCAAAAAGGAATGTGATACAGCTTACGCTGTACAAACCACCTATAAGCCGAAACAAGGGACTGCTTGAATCTCATAATCCGAAAATAGAAGGACTTATTGACAAATAACCTATTTTTTTGATGAACAACCTTTCCATAATGACATCTAACATCGTGGTCATGAAAATTTCTCCCTACCTTCTTTAAACATCG
>JBCDIQ010000340.1:0-6398 GCA_039024295.1 Bacteroidota bacterium
GCTTGCCTTAGAATTACTTCAAGCAGAATTAGGGAAACCCGTAGCCTACCTGGACCTTGAACTTGATTCTGACTTGGCACTTTTGGGGGATGAAGAGAGTTACTTGAGGAGGCACTTTGACAAACTCTTAATCATCGATGAAGTGCAGCTCAAACCCAACCTTTTCAAGGTGCTGCGGGGACTCATTGATCTTCGAAAGCGATCAGGGGAATCAAGTGCTCAATATTTACTGTTGGGATCGGCTTCTCCAAAACTCTTGCAACAGTCTGCTGAAAGCTTGGCAGGCAGGATACGCTATTTAGAATTGACGCCGTTTATGGTGTCAGAGGTTTCTAAAAGGGACCCCCTGGAATTTTCACCAGAAAAACTTTGGTTCCGAGGAGGGTTTCCACTGAGCTATCTGGCACCTGATGATGCGGAAAGCTGGAGCTGGCGTTCAGACTTCATTTCTACTTATCTCGAACGTGACATACCACAGCTGGGGATCCAGATATCTGCATCACGGATGCGAAGGTTTTGGACCATGATCGCGCATTTACATGGTCAGCAGGTCAACTTTTCCTCCCTAGCTAAAAGCCTGGAGGTTTCTCACACCACTATTCGGAATTACCTCGATGTTTTGACTGACCTCTACATGATTCGCCAATTACCAGCATGGTCAGGCAATACGAAAAAGCGGCTAGTAAAATCACCCAAAGTATTTCTGCGAGACAGTGGCATCTTACACCGCTTATTGTCCCTGGCAACGTACGAAGATGTACTTTCCCATCCTGTTTTGGGCTTTTCCTGGGAAGGCTTTGTGATCGAAAATATACTCTCATCTATTACAGATCAATGGCAAGCGAGCTACTATCGTTCCTCCAATCAGCATGAAATTGATCTTGTACTGGAAAAAGGCCATCGAACAAGGTGGGCTATTGAGATCAAAAGAACCATTGCTCCAAAAGTCTCCAAAGGCTTCCATGTTGCCTGTGAAGACATAAAAAGTACCCAAAAATGGGTTATCCATTCTGGCAAAGTACAATTTCCTTTAGCCAAGGACACTGAAGCAATTGGCTTAATGGAATTTTTGGAGCTACTGAGGGAGAAAAGCAATGAATAAAGGGTATGCTCGTAAATAATGGCCACCCTTAAAAGTTGATTTCATCTTATTCAAAACAACCGCTTATCCGGATTGAACCATCCGTGCTGAATGGCAAAAATTACAATCCCGGCGGTCCCTTTTACCCCAAGTTTTTCCCGGATATTCTTCCGATGGGTCTCTACTGTCTTGGGGCTGATGTACAGCTCTTCGGCCATTTGCTGGGTGGACAGTTCTTTACAAATTAGCTCGATGACCTCCCGCTCTCGACGCGTAACGGACTGGGCGATTTGATGATTAATGGCAATGGGAGGCTTGGTCTTGCGTGTAGACCTAAGCAAGGCCTGTTGCACTTCTGGGGTGAAGTAAAAGTCTTTTTCCACCACTGTGGTAATGGCCTCGTAGAGGGTACGCTCGGGATCGGCCTCATCTTTGAGCAGGTAAGCACTCACGCCCAACTCCACCATGTAGGAAACATACTGGTCGCTATGGTGCATCGTGAGCAAAATGATTTTGATTTCTGGAAAATGCTCATGTACGTATTTAGTCGCTTCAATGCCATCCATTTCAGGCATTTCCAAATCCATCAGAATAATGTCTACAGGCGTGTTCCCCAGTTTTTCGATCAAATCCTTTCCATTATTGGCAATAAGGGCAAGATTGACGTCCTCAAAGTCTTCTAGTATTAGCTCCACCCCTCGTTGAAAAATGCGGTGATCTTCTGCAATGGCTACCTTAATCATGGCTATCTATTGTTGGGTTTGGCGAAAAGGAAAAAGTGAGTTGCATTCCTTCATCAGGACGGCTCCGAATGCGGTATTCTGCATCCAAAAACGAAATCCGGCTTTTGATACCCTTTAATCCCAGTCCCCCTAAATCTGCAGAAGATTTCACATAACTATTCACGTCAAAGCCTTTTCCATTGTCTTCGTACATCACCTGAATGCCTTCGGGCGAGTGTTCCAGGTTGAGGGAAATATGAGATGCTTCCGCGTGTTTGATGGTGTTGTTTAGCAGTTCTTGTATGATGCGAAAAACGGCCAACTCCTGCTGAAGGTTAAATCGCTCATTCAATTCAGCTTGAAACTCAAAAGTTGCGGGGTGTAGTTTTTCATAGGTATGAAAAAGTTCTTCCAGAACTGGACACAGGCCAAATCGCTCCAAATTCCCCGGCACGATCTGATGCACAATTTCTTTGATGCTGGAAATGGTCTCATCCACATATTGCAAGACTTCCTCTTTGATGAGGCTGTGTTTCTCTTCCGGCATGTCTTTTTTGATCTTCGTAATGAACAGCTTGATGCTCCCAAGCATGCTGCCTGATACGTCATGTAAGTCCTTTGCTACCCGCACGCGCTCATTCTCCTGGGTTAAAATTTCTGCATTAATCAGTTTTTGCTGAAGAAAGTCCAGGTCCTGCGCCTGTTTCTGGTATCGCTTATGGTAGTAAATGAAGAAAAAAACGACCAGTAAGGCCAGGAGCAGCATAGCTCCCAAACCTACCGAGATCAGCAGTACCAATTCCTGATCTTGTGTCGTCAACTCGTTGATTCCGTTGGCCTCGTCCATAAAGCCAAGGTAAAAAATACATTTTTCAATATCCCGAAAAATGCATGAATCCCCCACATGACCCACCAGACTAATTCCAGGTTTCTTGAAACGAGGTAGTTGTTAGATATCATGATCATGAAAGTGCTGGCAAAATACAGTAACAACCCAGTAGCAATCCAAAACATAGGCGTCCGCTCCAGTCGCTCTACCTTGAGCTGTAGGGCCGTAAGGTAATAGTAGTGTGCGGTAAGGCCAATAACCAAACAAGACTCTACTGATCGGGCAACCCAGTTCATCTCAGTAATCGGTTCATTGAATAGTGAATTCAGGATAGAAAAAATGACAAAGGCGATTCCCAATGGAACCGCCCATGAACAAAGAAATTTGCTTTTCAATCCATGTCGAAATATGAGAACGATTAGAAAGAATTCGATGGGGGTGAAAATGTGGATGAGAGATAAATTATTATCGAAAAGAACATAACTAGAGTAGACGGAAGCAGCCTCAAATAAGACTGAAACACAAACCAGATAAAACAGAAATATCTGGCTCCAACGCAACTCAGCCAAAAAATACATTCCAAATATTAATGGAATAGTTACAGAGAAACCAGAGAGTCCCATTAGAATCTTTGAGATGCTTTGGATCATTTAGCTAATAATTGATCGTGGAATAGGATGCCTTGAACTACTCCGGATCACTGCAAACAGGTGGGGGAGTACCGCAATTGAAAGGGCACGGATTACTAAATTCATAAAATTTATTTGTCCCATCTGCTTTTTCTCCCTCAATGATTGCCTTGAACATAAAAGGATGAATAGTTGTGAGTAAACTTGCACCGATATAAAACCTAAGTTTTGACTGAGCTGGTGAAGTCCCTATTAGGGTTGTGAGCTTCCCAAAATCCTCAATAGTCATCGTACAGTGTCTGTACCGACCACTTTGAGAAGAATTATTAGGCAACTGAAACGTACTACCTTTATTTTCATGCGGAAGGATATCCCGCCATCCAGCATAAAGTAGAAGAGCGGTATCTGGATTGATTACGCTATCCCCCGCAGTTTTACCTTTGGTTTCAAGGGTTGTATATGATTCACCTTCAGAAAGCACATGTTTTTCCTTATGCAGAGGACCTAGGACGCCAGATGTGGTATGGTTCATCGGATAGAAAGACGCGGAACCAGCGGGTGCGCCTACAGCCTCCACAAATGGCTGAAATAATAATGAACCTGTAGATCTGACTCCCATGTGAAACCTTAAGTTTTCTAATGGGGTGGTGCTCATTAAATCTTGTAAATCCGAACCAGATAGTTCAAATGACTGGGCATATCCAGGGGTGGTGTTCAGGAGAAATACTTCATGAAGCGTGGCAGTTGACCTTTTAATCCAATTGCAACCAAAGTCTTTATTGAAATCACTTTCTGTAATAGGCATAACAAATAGTTTGAATTAAGTTAATATAAGGAATTAAGCTTGTCGGAGGAGCTACACGGATACCTCTTCGAAGCATGTGCTTCAATATACTGCTTTCAAATCATAAAAGGTTCACCTAGTCGAACAAAATACCCAGATTAAAGGAGCAATATCCGGGTTTTCCTTGATCAAGTAGTATATCTCCATTTCCGTAAAACCTTCCTCTAATTCAGGGTTTTCCCCTATCCTTTTACCCAAAATCATGGAAAAGCACTTTTCCGGGAAATCAGGGAGAAATAAACTACTTCCTAGCTCTAAATTTGAATCAACATCAACCAATCAAATAGACGCTGCTATCCTTCTTTACGATTTGTGTCACTTTTTCAAACAGTGAACCATGTGAGCTGCCTTCCCTTTCGGCAGCTCACTCTTTTTCGGGAACAGGAGGGTTAATAAATAGATCGGGGTATAAAACGCCCGATCTACTGATTCCTGCCCAGGTTTCGTATCCTGTTTGCGGCAATGGCAATCAAAGATATGCGTAGCGCAGGGTTTTATCTCCCGTATTCATTTGCACTCCAGTAAAATCACCTCAGCATATGGACATGCCTCGGGATTTCCCTATATTTCCCCAAAAACCGGTAATCCCATGAAATACATCCCTACCGTTGATCTGAACCAATACATTCACGGCTCTGTAGATGAAAAGCAGAAATTTGTCCAGGAATTAGGCGACTCCTTCTCAGGCATTGGCTTTGCCATTGTCAAAAATCATGGTGTTCCCCAGGAAGTGATTGATGGAGCATATGATGCCTTCCAGCGATTCTTTGCCCTGGAAGATGCCACCAAACGAAAGTATGAGATAGAATCCCTTGCCGGGCAGCGAGGCTATACCTCTAAGGGACGTGAGCACGCCAAGGGCCGAAATGTGGGAGACCTGAAAGAATTCTTCCATGTAGGGCAGATTGTGGAAGGGGATGATCCGATTAAATCCCAGTACCCGGAAAATATCTGGGTGGATGAGGTGCCGGAAGTAGAAAAATACGGAGTTAGCGTCTATAAATCTTTGGAGAACAGCGGCAAGTACCTGCTTCAGGCGATTGCTGAATACCTGGGGTTGGATACCCACTATTTTGACAACAAAATCCATCACGGCAACAGCATCCTGCGGCCTATCCATTATTTCCCGATTCCAGAGCCAGATGATATTCCCGATGGTGCCGTCCGTGCAGCTGAACATGAGGACATCAACCTGATTACCCTGCTGATTGGGGCAAGTGCGGAAGGGCTACAGGTGCTCAATGCAGAGGGGGAATGGATTGCCGCCAATCCCAACCCTGATGAAATTGTCATCAATGTGGGGGATATGCTTCAGCGCCTGACCAACTCACGGCTCAAATCTACCACCCATCGGGTGGTGAACCCTCCCAAGGAAAGCATGCATCTGCCACGTTATTCGATGCCTTTTTTCCTGCATCCACGCTCTGAAATGGACCTCACCTCCCTTGAAAGTTGCATCTCAGAGGAAACCCCCAAACAATTTTCAGACATGACAGCCGGAGAGTACTTGGATGAGCGGTTGAAGGAGATAGGGTTGAAGAAATAGGTATGAGGTTTTCCCGCTTTACGGGATTTCGCTTCGCTCAACAGTTTTCGGTTTACAGTTTTCCCAACTTTGCGGGAATTCACTTCGCTCAACAGTTTTCAGTTAAAGAAACGCATATGTCCCCTCGCATCCTCCAAGTGTTGAATATCATTGGCCTGATTGGGGTCATCACGGTTAATTATTTAGCCAATGCCTTGCCCATAGGCGGACGCACCACGGGTGAGTTGTCTGCCTTTTACCCCAATTTGTTCGTTCCCGCCGGGATCACCTTTGCCATATGGGGCGTTATTTACCTGGCATTGATCGGATTCATTATTTATCAGGCAAAAGGATTATTTGGTAGCAAAACGGGTCCAGGTGCTCTCCAGAGAATCGGCATCTGGTTTTTTGTAAGCTGTCTTGGAAATGCTGGTTGGATCATCGCATGGCACAACCTGCAAATCGAGCTATCGCTCCTCATCATGCTTGTGATTCTGGGATCACTAATTGTTATCTACAACCGACAGGTAAAGCGAGTCCCTGACTCGACGGCAGACCGTTGGCTAGCCCAGTTCCCCTTTCAGCTCTACCTGGGGTGGATTTCTGTGGCTACCATTGCCAATGCAACTGCTTTGCTGGTGAGTTATAAGGTTGATTTTGGGATTGAGGTAAACCAATATTTAGCCGCGGGCCTTGTCCTCATCGCTGCAGGATTTGGAATAGCTTTTCTCAATCGTCAAAAAGACTGGGCATATGCGGCGGTGATCC
>JBCDIQ010000341.1:0-6386 GCA_039024295.1 Bacteroidota bacterium
CTCTGATTTTCCTTGCTTTGATATGCTAGGGAAGGAAATGGCCAATCAAAGTGCACGGAATTACAGAAAATTAAGAGCCAAAGGCATTACCATCCGAAAGACAATTGATCTACTCATAGGTACTTTTTGCATCGAATACGGTCATACCTTATTACATAATGACCGCGACTTTGACCACATGGAGCTACACCTAAACCTTAGCGTATGCTAACCCCTATCCTAGTCTCTACTTGCAGCGGATACATCGTTGCTTAGAAATAGGCAAGCAGGGAACCCCAAAGAATTCTACCTACCTATTACCTCCCTCTCCAATTTCTCCTATATTTGGGGATGGATTGGTTCGAATTCGCCAAACTCTCTGCCCTGGCATTGGCCCCGATCATTTTTGTTCTGGTATATGTGTACCTCAAAGATGAATTTGACCGGGAACCGTTAAAATACCTGGTCATCACCTTCGTGCTGGGGTTCTCTACTGCCTTTCCGGTGGTTTATGTGGGTGGTCGCCTCTCCATGATTTTAGGCGTCAGCGTGACTTCTCCTCCTTTAGAGTTGATCCTTTATGCGTTTGTGGTAGTGGCCCTTACAGAGGAGGCAATGAAATTCATTGTGCTGAGGTTTTACAATTATCCCCATAAGGAATTTGACGAACCCTACGATGGCATCATGTATGGGGTGACAGTTTCGATGGGGTTTGCAGCAATTGAAAACCTCCTGTACGTCTTAACTGATACAGATGAAGGGATGCGAGTGGCTCTGTTGCGCATGTTCACCGCCGTACCGGCCCATGCGGTATTTGGTATTACGATGGGCTACTTTGTAGGTCGCGCAAAATTCATAGAAGGAAGGGGAAGTGCCTTTTGGGAACTGTGCAAGGGCTTGCTCATCGCGGTAATTCTTCACGGTCTTTACGATTACTTCCTGTTCTTAAGGATCGGCTATATAGCGACCTTTTCATTCGTGTTATTGGCCGCTGGGGTGTATTTTGCCAACAAAGCCATGAAGATGCACCAGGACATTTCTCCTCATAGGCCGGAAGATGGGTTTTAGATTACTGTTTACGGTTATCAGTGTTCAGTGTACAGAGATGAACCTTACGGTTACCCTACTGAAAACCGATAACTGATAACTGACTACTGAAACTGCCCACCGAAAACTGAAAACTACCTAGGTTTTGGAAGCAAAAGAAGCGGCACAATTTCAAGAAATTAAAAATGGCAATCGAAGGGCCTTTGAGGAGGTGTTTCGGTTGTACTACGAGCCCCTGTGCAGATTTTGCTTGCGTTTTTTACAAAGCCAGGAGGAAGCAGAGGAAGTGGTCCAAGACCTGTTTGTGGCATTTTGGGAGAAGAAAAATGAACTGGAACTGACGGTTTCCATCAAGTCCTATCTGTATCGTGCTGCGCGAAACCGGAGCCTGAATGTGATCAAGCACCAACAAGTGAAGGATCGGTATGTGGGCGAAACCACCTTTTTGATGCGGCATAGCTATGAGGAAGTTTCATTCACCAGTGAATTAGAGGCTGCAATTGCGAAGGGAATTGATGCCTTACCCGAAAGGTGCAGGGAGATTTTTCTTTTGAGCCGACATGAAGGATTGAAATACCGGGAAATTGCAGATCTTTTGGGCATTTCTCCCAAAACGGTAGAGGTTCAAATGTCAAAAGCCCTCAAAAGCTTGAGAGAGCATTTAAAAGAATTCCTGGTCATTTGGTGGTTATTTTGGATGAATCATGGCAGTTGAACTTCGGTACCTACGTCTCCCAGATGAGCTGCCGCAAGCACAATTCCATACATGGTGTAAGTTGCTCCCTCCCTCTGATCAGCAAAAAGTGAAGCGATATCGTGCGCAAGGTGACCAATGGCGGGCGTTGGTTGGCAGGCTGCTGTTGCTTCAAATTTTGATGCAGCAATTTGATAAGCCTCAAAATGTCTTGGAAAACATCCAAACTGATCACCTGGACAAACCCTTCTTTCTGGACGGACCTTACTTTAACCTTTCACATACCGGTTCATGGCTAATGGCTGCCGTTTCTGAGCAGGGGCCAATAGGCGTAGATATTGAGGTGCACCGCAAGGTCAACTTTGATCACCTTCGCCCACAAATGAAGGAACAGGAGTGGGAACTAATTGAAAATGATGCAGATCCCCTTGCCTTGTTTTTTGATTATTGGGTCAAAAAAGAGAGCGTGGTAAAAGCAGATGGCCGAGGCATAAGAGTTAACCTGGCCAACCTCAACCTGGAAGGAAACCACGCAGAGCTTGACGGGAATCATTGGTACCTACTCCCCTACTCCCTTGCGGCGGATTGTCCAGGATGCCTGTGTAGTGCTCAGTCAATTTCAGGGGTAACCCCAAAAGAAGAAACCTGGCAGTCCTTTATCGAATACCTGTCACTTCTATCCCCTGACGTTCGGTAAATTGCTTTCTTACCTGGACCAATAAATCTTCAAAAGGAGAGGGACCCGTTGCGCCAGCTTCCATGTGACGAAGTTCGCTGTAATCCGTTCGGCTATTGGTCATCAGAATCCCAAATATCGGTGACCAGAACATGTGGTAACGAATGGGACGCTGGGTGTATTCATCCTTGGTGATCACCATTACCATATACACCGGCTGCACATGTCCCTGCCAGGATACCTGGATGGAATCCTGTACTTCCAACCATCCTTTTTTTACCCTGAGCTGTTTCCATTCCTCTTCTTTTTTTTCGAATATGTACCAGCTGATGGTATCGGTTTCAAACAAGGATTGAGGGTGTAGCAGGAAACGCTGTAAAGAATAAAGTTCCAGGCTGTCAGTTGGAATTCTGATCAGGTAATTGTTCCAAATAGCAGATGGTTCCGATTCAAGGGCCATGAATTGACTTGTCCGTTCAGACGTTTCCGTCTTCCCTTTTTCTTGGGCAACGAAGGTCAGGGTTTGTCCCTCATTTTCAAGCGCATTAAGGGTTTCGGTGAGGTCTTGAGCAAAAAGGGAAGCACTGGCAAAAAAGCTTAGGAGGAAGGCAATAAAAAGATTGGTAAAAAATTTAAGGAGATGCATCTTTGTAAAAGTTTATGGAAATGAGTACCCCAAATTTCGCAAAATATTCAGATGGGCTTGTTCCTGCTATCATTCAGGACGTTGACACCCAAAAAGTGTTGATGCTTGGTTACATGAACCGGGAAGCCTATCAGCATACCCGTGAAAGCGGCAGGGTCACCTTTTTTAGTCGAAGCAGGCAAGACCTGTGGACCAAAGGAGAAACATCTGGTAATTTTCTGAATTTAGAACATATTTCACTTGACTGTGACCAGGATTGTTTACTGGTGAAAGTAAGGCCTGAAGGACCGGTTTGTCATACTGGGGCTGATACATGTTTCAACGAAATAAATCGGGGTGATCTTGCATTTTTGAGTAAACTGGCACGGGTAATCCAGGAAAGAAAAATGGCAGATCCAGATGAATCCTATACCTCCCTGATGTTTAACAAAGGGCTAAATAAGTTGGCGCAAAAAGTGGGCGAAGAGGCAGTTGAAGTAATCATTGAGGCAAAGGATGATCGACCTGATTTATTTCTGAATGAATGTGCAGATCTGATATTCCACCTCATGATGCTATTGGAGGCCAAAGGGCACAGCTTACCACAGGTAGTGAAAGTCCTGGAAAGCAGGCATCAATAGGTTTTTTAGGTCTTAGGTTTTAGGTTTTCCCGCTATGCGGGATTTCGCTGCGCTCAATAGGTTTTAGGTCAATGCGAATAGGCTTACAATTGGTTATCATACTCCTGCTCTGTTTGCCAGGGTTAATGAGTTGTGATTCAAAAACCGATGTTCGAAATGTAGACTTACTGCTTAGCCGGTTGAGTTCTGAGGACGAACTGGTTAGAGACTCAGCCAAACAAGAGAGTGCACAGTTTTTATGGCTCAAAGGGGATTTGCCAAAGGTGTACATAGTCTTGAAAAGGCCCCTTTCAGACGACACGAGAAAGGACGGGACAAAAGTAAGCTTACTGCGAGTTCTCCAAGCAGTTCATGATGACAAAACGCCCAAAGAAGCAGCTAATCTTGCCAGGACGCTTTCAGATTACCCTCATTTGCAGTTAGAGGCCATGCTGGTACTGAGCCACATGAATACGCCAGAAGCAATTGAAGAATTGAAAACGTTATTGCTTCCAGTACCACCTGCCTCAGCAGGTGATTTAACAAAACTGCTAGCGCCACTCCTTGAAACCCCTGAAAACCTAAATGTCCTGTTTCCAGATATTTTTGCTCTTGTCCAACAACCTATTTACCAACTAGCGATTACGGAATGTCTCCGAACTGGGCAGGAATCAGGCGTTCTCTCAAACGAACTGATCAGCAACCTCACCCCTAGCCTGATTGCCCTATACAAAGAGGTGAAAAAAAGTGCTTCAAATGACCCGCTTGAAGGGCTCGCTATTGCTGAACAGTTGGTACCTGTCATGATACAACAGGACTCGTTTCGACAGTATCTGGCAAAGGACGAAAGAACATCTCTTGAATGGAACCTGCTAATCACAATGGCTTTATGGGAACATTACCAGCAGGACTCGCTGTTGATCCCACTTGCGGAAAAGGTAGAAACCCGAATGCCCCTCTACCGAAAGCTGGAAGCTTCGGACCAACTAGACGCATTTCCGCAGTCATTTTATACACAAGCATCACTCGCGCTTGGTGATTTGGCAGACTGGCTTCATCTACCTGAAAATAAAAACGCCTATCCCAACTCCTTAAAAATCCAGGGTCAAATTTCCGTAGACAGCCTCTACCCCGGGAAGGTGGCTTACCTGATCCGATATAAATACCCTCGCGAAAAGTGGGAAACTGGCATAAGTGGTCCCTTCTCAGCGGATTCTACCTTGATTGAGGTGAATGGTAGCATGACAGGATATTGGCAATAAGAACCCTGCTTACGATAACGCTTAACATATAAAAAAGGGCAATACCGGAGGCTCGTTCTCCAGTACTGCCCTTCTAAAGAACAGAAAAATTTACGTGAAATTACTTAATTGTCGCACCGCCGCTGTTAGAGCGAGGAGCTCCGCTAAAGGTATATCCACCGTTAGAGGTCCCTTTTCCATTGAAGATAGAGAAATTGGTAAAATTACCTCCTTCACCGAAAGCAGTAGTAATATACTGTCCATTTATCTGGCTGACATCGCGGTTGTCACGCTGCTTGGTCCAGTTGCGGGTCCTTCCGTAATAGGTATCCACACCACCAGAAGCATTTTTTCCAGATACAACATAGTAACCATTTGCACGGTCATATTCAGCACTCAGGAGTTCTACCAAGGTTCCCACTTTTGCTCCGCCACTGTTAGAGCGAGGCGCTCCAGAGAAGGTGTAACCACCATTGGAGTTTAATTTGCCATTATGAATGGAGAAGTTTTGGAAATTTCCATCATCACCAAAGGCTGTGGCAATATAAGTTCCTTTTGTTGCGCTTACATCACGGTTGTCACGCTGCTTGGTCCACTCGCGGGTCCTTCCGTAATACGTGTCTACACCACCAGAAGCATTTTTTCCGGACACCACATAGTAGCCATTTGCTGCGTCATAATCAGCATCAATGAACTCAACTAGGTCACCTACTTTTGCTCCGCCGCTAGCAGAACGTGGGGCATTGCTAAAGGTGAATCCACCATTGGAAGTCACTTCTCCATTAAAGATAGAAAAGTTGGTAAAGGTACCATCATCAGCAAAAGCTGTGGCAACATACGTTCCCTTTATTTGGCTTACATCGCGGTTATCGCGCTGCTTGGTCCAATTACGGGTAGTTCCATAGTAGGTATCCAAACCGCCCCCTGGGGCAAGACCGCTTACAACATAGTATCCGTTGGCAAAATCGTAATCAGCATCCAGGATCACTTCAAGACCTGGGTTGTCACCTGACTGAGAAAGGGTAACCTCATCGGTAGCAGTTTCCTGGATCGGCTCAACCGTCTCTTTGTCACAGGAAGTAGCAATTACAAGAAAGATGAAAGCAGTGAGTAAAATCGGTAGTTGTTTCATGAAAGTTGGATTAACTCCGCCGGTTTAATTGATTCAAAGCACTAATGGAAAGAGTTGGCGCGTGGTCTTTTCAAAAACGAGCAGTGCTTCAATGTTTGTTGTCGATGCTTAACTTCAAGTTCCGTACCAATGTCTTTAATAGACAGAAAATTTAAAGGATTCTTAATATTTCCAGGCTGGAAATAGCCAACACTCAGGAATAATTACGTACGTATTTTTACGTATATGTCCTGCTGATTATCAGCATACTTCCTTTTACAAAACCCAATAGACATGGGTACATATTGATGCCGCGAAGGTAAGCCCTCTCCTAGAACCAACCAAGTATTTCACTAAAAAAATTTTAATCGTATTGAAAAAAAATTTGAAGCC
>JBCDIQ010000342.1:0-6290 GCA_039024295.1 Bacteroidota bacterium
GTGGTTTTCTTCTGGTCTACCTACCGTGATACGTAGACAATCTTCGCAAAGTTGGACCTGTGAGCGGTTTCGGAGGATAATTTCTTCCGCTAACAACAAACCATACACCCTTTCAGCCGCTTTCATCCTGACCAACAAGAAATTCGCATCTGACGGAAAGACTTCCTGTATCCCTTCAAGCTCAGGTAAGGCCTGCTCCAGCCAACGTCGACCTTCTAACATCTGGGCAACCATCTGTTCCTGCTTTTCCACTTGATCGAGGGCTTCGCAGGCCATTTGTTGGGTCAGGCCATTAACGTTATAAGGCGGCTTGATTTTATTTAATATTTCTATGACAAATGGGTGAGCGTATGCAGCCCCGAGCCGAAGATTTGCCAGCCCCCAGGCTTTGGAAAAGGTCTGCAGCACCACCAAATTAGGATATTGCTTCAACCACGAAAGCTTGGTTTTCTCAGGGGCAAAATCAATGTAAGCCTCATCGATTACTACCAGTCCTGGAGCAGCTTTGATAATTGTTTCTATGGCGATAGGATCGAGGGAGTTTCCAGAAGGATTGTTCGGCGAGCAAATAAAAATCAGTTTCACCTGATCCGTTAAACGAGCAATTACACGGTCCGCATCCAATTGAAAATCAGCAGAAAGCGGTTCTTCCCAAATGAAAATCTGATTCAGGTCCGCACTTACCTTGTACATGCCGTAAGTGGGAGGACAAGTCAGGATCACGTCTCTTGCCGGTTCACAAAATCCCCTGAACAATAAATCAATGGCTTCATCACTCCCATTTCCCAGGAAAATTTGCTCAACCTCCACACCCTTCAAATGAGCCAGACGCTTTTTTACCTCAAGCTGTAGCGGATCTGGGTATCGGTTGAAACTTCCGTCAATGACTGACCCAAAAGAATTTTCATTTGCATCCAGAAATATGCCCTTTGTCCCGGTGTACTCACTTCGAGCTGATTTATAGGGACTCATTTTCAAGATATGCGGCCTCACCAAGGAAGATAAGCGGGCCACATTTTGAACATCTGTGTTCATCAAATACTTCGTTTATACATCGTCAACACCTCAAAAAGTACAGGGTCCTTTCCCGTTTCTGCCAGATGAACCCAATGATGCAGCTTGCGTTTGGCCATACCAGGAAAAGGAAACATCAAATAATAGGACCAAGCTGAAAAGTGGCGCGCGTAGCGGTCGATGGCTGCATCCCGCTGGTGAAAAGGAGTAGTAAGCACATCCAGTGCATACCCACGAGACTCAGCGTAGGTCCGAAAGGGAGAAGGCCACGGCAATAAGAACAGGAGGAACAAAATGGAAGACAGCCCTATAAAAGGCATCAAGAATACCCCTAAGGCCAAAATTTGGGGAAATAAATAGCCAACGGCAAAAATCGGCATCCCCCAGCGTTCGGCGTCCAGCAGGTGAACAGCCTCATGTGCGAGGGTACGGATGGCCTGGACTTCGTCCTTTTGCAATTTTTCCCTACTAGGAAAATAAATAGTACTGCCAATGACTGTAGTATAGTTTCTCAAAAAATCTGGGCAAAACAACGCCACAAATGGATACAGCCATTTCATTTCAGGGGATTCGTCCTTGAACCGAATCCTGAAAGGTATCACGGTTTGCAATTCACGCTCAAACTGCTCAAATCGCTTCATGAAACTGATTTACTAAGCTCAGCTACATTTACGGTGGAAAGGTACTTACGGATATGATCTGTTACCTGAGAAATGGTGGAAGCCTCAAAGGGAGAGGCAAGTCCTGTATGTTTGACCAACTCCAGAAAGGGTTTGCTACCTCCCTGCTTACACAGTTCCACATAGGTATTGAAGGTCTCTTCTCGATTGGTCATCGACATTTCCCAGAATTGGAAGGCACAAATCTGTGCAAGTACGTAGTCGATGTAGTAGAACGGCATCAGGTAAATGTGTCGCTGAATCTGCCAGAAACGGCCTTTTGAGAGGTATTCGTTTTCGCTGTAGTCTCGGGTGGGCAGGTATCTTTGCTCTATCTCCCGCCATGCCGCATGGCGATCTGCAGGCGAAGCTTCTGGATGGCTGTACACAAAATGCTGAAACTCGTCCACTGCCGTGCCATAGGGCAAAAACAAGGTCGAACTCAGCAAGTGGCCATACCGATATTTATGCGCATCTTGCTCGAAAAACAGCTCCATCCACGGCCAGGTAAGGTATTCCATGCTCATGGAATGAATTTCACATGCCTCATAGGTTGGCCAGTTGTATTCTAGCAAGGACTGATTGCGGCTCATGTAACACTGGTAGGCGTGGCCTAACTCATGGGTCAGCACAAACACATCGCCTTCTGTGCCATTGAAATTGGCAAAAATGAAAGGTGCTTTATAATCAGCAATAAAGGTACAGTACCCTCCACCAGCTTTACCTTTTCGTGCTTCCAGGTCTAATAACTCCCCATTGGTCATGAATTCATAGAACTCCCCCGTAGAAGGGGAAAGCTCCTGGTACAATTTTCCTCCCTGATCTACGATCCATTGTGGATTACCTTTGGGCTGGGCATTTCCATCTGGAAAGGTCAGGCTTTCGTCATAATAGGCCAGTTCAGGAAGCCCTAGTCGCTGAGCTTGTTCTTTTCGTAGTTCGGAAGCCAGGGGCACAAAATATTCTTGTATGTGCTTCCTAAAAGCTCCAACCTCCGCAGGGCCATAATCCGTTCGCAACATCCGGTCATACCCCAGCTGCACAAAATTCTCATATCCCAACTTCTGGGCGATGGAATGGCGGGTTTTCACCAGGCGATCGAACTGGTCGTCTAGTTTATCCGCTTGGGAAGCCATAAACTTCCATCTGGCTTCATGCGCAGATTTACGACGAACACGGTCCTGGTCTACCATAAATGGCCCGAGACCTGACAGGTTGTAGGTTTCCCCTTCAAAAGGAATTTCTGCCGAAGCCAATAACTCCACATACTCCGAACCAATCAGGTTTTCGGACTTCAATTCCTCTACCACTTCAGAACTATGGGTCTTCACAGAGAGGGTGGCCAGGTTGATCAGGTGCTGTCCATATTTGGCCACAATTTCGCCTTTAAACTCAGAACCAATCAGCGCTTTGTAAAAATCACTGATCAGGCCTTCGTATTCAGGCATTTTCTCATCAAAATACTGGTTTTCACCTTTGTAAAAGGCATCAGTAGTATCGGCGGTAAACCGAACCCGTGCAATGTCGCGGGCGGTATCAAACTGCCGGCGAAGCTCATACAACCTTTGCATGATTTCCAGCTGAGCTTCGGAAGTCTCAGCGGTTCGAAATTGGTTCACCAATTCTGTAAATTCGACGGCAAATGATGCAAAGTCAGGCCTGCTGTAAGGATATTGGCTAAAGGTCATCATAAGGTTAAAATTAGAAGAACTCCCTTTAGAAAACAACCGAGATGAAAACCTCTGATATAGAGAGAATCCATATCCGTCTTCAGGTGGAGTCGGAAACGGTCCTTTCCCTGATGGTGGCAAAAAGCGGGGCAGTAAACCGGATGGGAGATGGATCCGGTGCAGCCAAACTCAAGCGATTTTTTATGGGAAGCATGCCTGCTCCAGACTGGAATCTAGTTACCGACATATTAACGCAAGACTTAATGGACCAAACCGGCAGGTACGAAATGCCAGATATTACAGGTGAACGCTGCGAACTGGAAATAGAACTGACGTCGGATAAGGAAACAGAAACCGGATTTGCATTTACCTATGGAACGGAATCAATCGGACCGCCGGAGGAAATCATTTTATTGGTAGATCAGGCAATGAGCTTAACAGATGACTGGTACGAAGCCCAATTGGACAAAAACAGGAGAAATTAAGCTACTTGACGAGGTGATTCATTTACCAAACTCATGATGTCTTTGATCTTGGTGCTAATTGGCACACACACTTGAGTACCTTCGCAACAATTCCTTGCTAATAGCTCTTGTTCTAAAAAAGTGCAAATGATTTTAGCAGTTGAGTTGACCCCCAAACGGTTTAGTTCCATGCATATATGTTCTTTTGCAGAGGCAGAACTACAATTTCCGATCAAAATGACAGCAGGACGAATTTGGAGAGATATCTCAACAAGTTCCTCTTCTGCATTTACACAGATGACCTCATATCCTAATTTTTCCAGGTGGTACTCGTAAAGCTCGGCATGATCAAGCTCATTTTCCCAGATAAGTGCCTTTAAAGGTAACATAAGAGCAAGAAAAAGGAGTTTTGAGGAATTGATCTATTGTAAATCGTTGTAGGTCGAAATTATGCAAAAGTTAAGATTATATTACAAAAATTTTTACCCAGCCAGAATTCAACTGTGAGTTACCAGCAAATTAGGTGTGGAAAAATGAGGTAACTCATTGTTACTACAATTTATCTGTATAAAATTGCCAGAAAATCAACCAATTATGGAAAGTGGCTCCTACCTACCGCACATCATTTTCGGCATCGTCATGTTGCACCTGTTAGCAGGTGTTGTGTACCTGATGTACAAACTGGGCAAGAAATAAGTTCATCCTTCTTTCACCGGAATGTTAGCATTCGAAGATGCAGGTTGTAAAATCTTATTGAGGATTTTTCGAGTGATCAGGTACGTAGGCTTCACCCCGATTTCTCCCAGGCTACCTGAAGCCAGGGTGCTTCCTGTAATTAGGGGATTATCCGAAGCGTAATAAGCATATCTCAGCACGACGTCTTCTGAGATATTATTCCTGATTCTGGTGTGGGCCTGAATGGCTTTTTGGTAATGGGCACCTTCCATTTCCAAGCCTATGGCCTTCCAGGAAGAATTGCGGAAGTAGGCCAATACGTCCCGATTCTGAAGGCTGGTGCCCATTACAGAAATCATAGGACCCTCAAATACGGTTACCCCTTCTCCCTGAAAGTCATCTATTTCAAAATCATTCTCGAAGGGATAGTTATCGGCAGTGCCTTCAAAAATATGGGCGTTGGGAATCATCAGGTCTCCTTTTCCACCATGTAAAATACCCGCCTTTCCCATGATAGAAATGGAAGCAACAGGCATAGGATACGTTTGCCCGCCAAGTCTGTAGGGTTTAAGTAGCTCATCCATCGTTTCGAACGCCTGTTCTCCAAAAGCATAATCCATCACAATGATGACCGGCTTTTCTGTTCGCAGGTATTCCTCGTCCATGTCAAGTTCAAACGACAGTTTTTTGTGGGGTAATTTGGCTGTATCAAAGATCTGAACCCCGATCTGGGTACCTGCATGCTCATTGAGGGTAATCGCCCCTTTTTGATGGGCAAACTTTCGGACTTTTTCCATCAATGGCTTGTTCTGAGACTGCCGCAATTCCAGGGCCAGCTCTTCAATAGTGATGTCCTTGCCGAAGGAATTGCTCAAAGCAGGATAGGCATAGAGGCAATTCATCACGCTGTGCATATTGGCACTGATGATATGCAACGGCCGATCCAGCAGTTGATGGGCCAACAATTGGCCTTTTATTTGATCTGCCCAGCGTTCGCCAAAAATGTGGTGCCCGATTCGTTCTCTCAGGGTAGGACTAAAAGAAATCTGGGTTCGTCTTTCTTCCTTGTGACGCTCTATGGCGAGTTTGCCCATGCCATATACCACATGAAACAACCCGCTGTTTTTCTCCGCATGCGAATTAAGCCGCTCAGAAGCATTTTTGGTTTCAGCGAAGGTTCGTCCAAGAACTGCACTTAGGTAGGTGAGGCCAACTTCCCTTTCTTCTTCCGAAAGGGGTTCATTTCTTTTGACGATGGCCTTAAGCTCCCTCCAATCATGGGTAAGTTCATCGTGGTCATTGAGGGCATGCTTCCGAATTTTTTCGGCTTCCATGAACATGAACGTCAGGTGGGTGAGGATATCATAAATCTCGCTTTTTCCCCGGGTAACCTCAATGAGCATGTTGTCATTGTCAACGGGATAACAATTCCTCCGACGACTGGCGGGCACCACCACTTCAAATCCTGAATTTCGGTAGCCTTCCTCAGAAATTAACCGAATAAACCTACTCGACTCAATTCCCTTGGGCAATCGATCAATCACATACACCAGCCCATCTAGCTCGACTTTGTCTGGATCGCCAAGAGAGCCATAGATTTCAGGCCGTAGGTCTAACATTGCATCTGTCAATACTTCTCCTGGCATTCCCAGTCGCTGGTAGCCGCCACAGTTAAACAGGTGGCGCATTTCTATGTACATTTTTTCAATGGCAGAACGGGATTCTCGTGCACGGCTGAGGGCTAGTTGGTTCATTTAAGGCGTATTTTATTCCTCAAAATGCTAAATTTTTGGTGTCCGACCTATTAA
>JBCDIQ010000343.1:0-6288 GCA_039024295.1 Bacteroidota bacterium
AGAAAATGGGAAGATTTATGGAGCTATTTCAATGAGCGAAAGCTACTCAGTATGAGATCGCATAGGGCAATTGATGATAGCTTAACACAAGCCGAGATAGATAGCATCGACTATGCCATTGAACATAACCTTGATGATAACCCATTAGATAATTACGACCCCAGGATGGATATCATAGTTTTTGATGGTTCAAACATCTCCGTAAGCATTAAAATTGGCCAAAAATTCAGGTCCTATAGTTTTGGCAATCCGCACCCATACAGTGAAATATGGCCAGAAATAAATGAGTTCAGGTATATGTCCGAGATTTGGTCAGAACTCCTAGATAGTTTCACCTACAAAGGAAAAAATCGACAGCCAGCCTATCTGAGGAGAGAGAAGTTAAAGCCTATCAAGAACCGGAAACCATGACCACAACCGTTGAAACCTACCTGCTCGAAGGATGCGGGCGCTGTCCCCTGGGTGGCACCCCCGATTGCAAAGTCCACCCGTGGAAGGAAGCGTTAATTGAACTGAGGAAAATCCCACTTGCTTGTGGCTTACAGGAGGAAGTCAAATGGGGTGTTCCCTGCTACACGTTCCAGGGCAAAAATGTCCTGCTGATCACTGCGCTCAAACACTACTGCGCCATGAGCTTCTTCAAAGGGGTGTTGCTGGCTGATCCTGAACAAATTTTGGTGGCACCAGGTAAACATTCTCAGTCGGATCGGTTGGTTAAATTTACTTCTGCATCAGAGGTAATGAACCTCGCTCCTATTTTGAAGACGTATGTTTTCGAAGCAATTGAAATCGAACAAGCGGGCTTGAAGGTTTCTTTCAACCGTACGCCTGAACCTATTCCCGAAGAACTCCAACAAAAATTCGAGGAGGACCCAACGTTAAGAACTGCCTTCGAATCCCTTACCCCCGGACGCCAGCGGGGATATCTCCTGCATTTTTCTCAGCCCAAGCAAGCCAAAACCCGGTTTGCCAGAATTGAAAAATGCACGCCCAATATTTTGAATGGGATTGGGTTGAATGACAAGTACAGTCGGAGGAAAAAGTAAGGTCCGCCTACACACGCTCCAGCACCGTCGCATACCCCTGCCCTACTCCGATGCACATGGTCACGAGAGCATAGCGTTTTTGCTGGTGGTGCAATTCACGCGCGGCGGTCAGCAAGATGCGGGCACCAGTTACCCCGAGTGGATGTCCTAACGCAATGGCACCTCCATTTTGGTTGATCCTGGGATCATCCTGGGCAATGCCCCATTCTTTCAGGCAAGCCAACACCTGAGCGGCAAAAGCTTCATTAACCTCAATGATGTCCATGTCCGCCAGTGTGAGGCCTGCCTTTTTCAAGGCCAAGTTAGAAGCCCCGACAGGCCCAATTCCCATGATGCGCGGCTCTACGCCCACTACCCCAGAAGACACAATTCGCGCAAGGGGTTTGAGTTGGTGTTTTTCTACACCCGTTTCAGAAGCTATCAGCAGGGCAGCAGCTCCATCGTTGAGGCCCGAGGAATTTCCAGCCGTTACGCTACCACCTCTTTTGAACGCCGGGCGCAAGCCTGACAATGCCTCCGCAGTCGTTCCAGGACGAATGAATTCATCCTCCGAAAACCAAACCGGGTCTTTCTTACGCTGGGGAATGGATACAGGGGCGATTTCTTCCGCAAAGCGGCCCCTCTCACGTGCGGCGGCGGCTTTTTGCTGTGACCCTAAGGCAAAAGCATCCTGGTCTTCACGGGTCAGGTCATATGCCTCCACCAGATTTTCAGCCGTCTGTCCCATCCCGTGGGTGCCGTACAATTCCTCCATTTTGGGATTAATGAATCGCCACCCAAAACTGCTATCATGCATCTGCGCATCTCTTCCAAAGGGTTTGGACACCTTGGAAATCACCCAGGGGCCACGGGTCATATTTTCTACCCCACCTGCAATGAGCACCTCTCCATCACCTGCCTGAATGGCACGGTGCGCATGAATAGCCGCAGACATCCCAGACGCACATAAGCGATTCACGGTCTCGCCCGGAACAGAAAAGGGCAAGCCTGCCAGCAGCAGGCTCATACGAGCGACGTTCCGGTTATCTTCTCCTGCCTGATTGGCACATCCCATGATCACATCGTCTATGATTTCTTTGGGTAGAGCTGGATGCCTGGCCATCAGTTCCCGGATCACATGGGCACCAAGGTCATCGGTACGAATGGAGGAAAGGCTACCAGTAAATTTTCCAATGGGGGTGCGGATGCCGTCTATGATATAGGTATTCATAAAGTATTGGTGGTTAGGTTTATAGTTGTCAGTTTTCAGTCAGTTGCCTCTAAGGCACTAGACACCGAAAACCGTTGAGTCCCGAGAATCGGGACGAAATCCCGCAGAGCGGGATTACCTGATAACTTCTTGAGAAGTGCGGTATACGTTTCCATTGAAAATGCCACAGGTGAGGCCTTCCTGATTGGTAACAGTAATATGATAATGAGCGGTTTTGGTGCCGAGGTGAAGCTCTTTTGCTTCAGCAGTAAGGGTGTCGCTGATCCTGGCCGCTTTGGGAAAGGTGATGTGAGCATCCAAGGCAAGGCTGAGGTTGCCATGTCCATTGGCAGCAAAGGCAAGGGCGGAATCTGCCAGGGAAAACGTCACGCCTCCGTGCAAGATGCCAAATCCATTGCACATTTCTGGTCTGACCACCATCTGTAATTTGCAGTAGCCCGCCTTTACTTCCAGCACCTCAATGCCGAGCCACTGGCTGAAGGCATCTTCCTGCATCATTTTCTGTACAATCTGTTTAGGCGTTGCCATATAAAACAAGATGTTGGGTAAATGATTGATGTAATTTTCCCCCTTCTTTGACAATCCTTCTCAAAAGAGGACTTGCCCGGTAGCGGTCTTCCCGGTACAACTCGTAGAGGCTGTCAAGGACATCCAATACCGTTTCGGCCCCCCATTCATCCCCCCAGGCAAGCAGGCCCTTGGGATAATTTACCCCTTTGGTCATGGCAAGCTCTATATCTTCTGGTGTGGCAATGCTTAAGAAATTGGCCTCTACCGCTTCATTGATCAGTATAGCGACGATGCGTTTCACCATTTGCTGGCCTATCACCTCGTCCTTGGTGCTTTCCTGGATAGGTTTGCCATTTTCATATGTATAATAGCCCTTCCCAGCTTTGCGGCCCAGCCGCCCAGCTTCCACCATTCGCTGCTGAATCAGAGACGGCTGGTAGCGCCTGTCGTAGAAAAATTGCTTAAAAACGGTCTGGGTCACCGTGAAGTTGATGTCATTGCCAATAAAATCCATCAACTCAAATGGCCCCATGCGAAAGCCGCCCAGCTCTTTCATTGCCCAATCAATATCGGCAAAAGAATGCCCCTCCTCCGCCATCCGCAAGGCTTCCCCGTAAAAAGGGCGGGCAATCCGGTTCACAATAAACCCAGGGGTATCTTTTGCAATCACCGGTACCTTTCCCCAGCTTTTCATCAATTCATACATCTCCTGAACCCGATCGGAAGGGCTTTCGTAGCCGGGGATTACCTCCACCAGGGGCATGAGGGGAGCAGGATTGAAAAAATGAAGCCCCAAAAAACGGGAGGAATAAGACAAGGCACCTGCCAGTGAAGTGATGGATAAAGAAGAAGTATTGGAAGCGATTACACATCCCTCACCTACAAGGTTTTCTACCTCTTGAAAAAGGGATTGCTTAACCTCCAGGTTCTCAATGATCGCTTCAATCACAAGTCCCACAGGCTGAATATCCTCCAAAGATGAAGTGTAGGTGATTCGATCTTTTATACCGCCTGCTTGTTCCTGGGTCATTCGCCCCTTTTCGACCAGTCGATTCAGGATTTTAGCAAGCTTTCCTGAAGATCGGTCCAGTGCCTCTGGAAAGGCATCAAAAAGGACAACCGGGTGACCAGCAGTGGCGGCGACCTGGGCAATACCGCTTCCCATGGCACCCGCTCCAAGGACCCCAATCAAAGAGGAGTTAGTTGGCATAAGCTTATAGTTGCATCAAATGGCAAAGCTACAAAACAACCGCCATTGAACAAGGTAAAAGGCTGTTAAGCCCGCTTACCTGAATTTTCGAATGTAGGCAGTATACCCTAAGCCTTGTAGCTCCATGAGGCGATCGGCCAAATTTTCTGGCTTGTACTGAGGGTCATGCAAGAGGGTCAATACTTTGTAATAGCCATTTTCATAGGTGATGTAGAGTTCATACCCCGGAGGCAGGGTTTTCAGGGCTTCTACATCCAGGGTTTTGAGGGCGGTTACCTGGACCGCGTGGGTCAGATAGGTGTTATCTGCAACCTCAGAAGCTTTTTCGATAAATGCATCGGGGAAGCCTTGCTGCCTAACCATGGAAAGTACCCTCCGGGCAGTGGCCTCCTCCAAAAAAGTTCCCAAAGTCACGGGTTGACCCGCACTTCGGTAGGCGAAGCCTTCTGCGTTTTCTAAAACCGCTTCCTGCTTAACCTGGCCAAGATGAGCTACCCGCTGCAAAGCAGCCGGATTAGCCGATTGGGTAAACCTTCCCAATTGAATTCGAAGCAAATCTCCGGGTTCGAACGTTTGGGCAGTCGCCGCCAAGGGGGTTCCCATTAAGGCTAATACCAAAAACAAGGAGGTGATAGTTAGGCGTTTCATAAATAGGGATTTCTCAGGGTTCAGAAATAACATGTACGTACGTATTCCAGGTTCAGGTTGCTGTAGGGAGGGTAATTTTCTTACTTTGGCAACTTAATCGAAAACTTTTAAATGGAGAATGCTGATTATCATACGGCTTTAATGCACCACCTGGGGCAGTTTGTGACCGATCATAAAAAGGGGCTCATCGATGAGGTGCTTGCAAGAAGGACTCGGCATCTGTCCATTGTAGTCGAAGATCTATACCAACCTCATAATGCGAGTGCTACCATCAGAACTGCTGACTGTATGGGGCTTCAAGAGGTTCATATTGTCGAAAATAGAAATACCTATTCCCTGAACCCTGATATTGCCCTTGGTGCCTCAAAATGGGTAGACATGCTCCAATATCCGGCAGATAACCAAAAAAGCGGAACCCAAAAATGCCTGGAGGCCCTAAAGGCAAAGGGCATGAAGATCGCAGCAACCCATCTGGCCGTTGATGGCGTAACCCCCATGGATATTCCCCTTGATGCCCCACTTGCGGTGGTTTTTGGCAATGAAGAACAGGGCGTAACCCAGGAAGTATTGGATTCAGCCGACTACAATTTACGAATTCCCATGTTTGGGTTTACCCAGAGCTTCAATATTTCTGTAAGTGTAGCCATTGTCTTATCCCACCTTGTTACTCGGCTACATGCATCGGAGTTTTCTTGGCGACTCAGCCTGGAAGAACAAAATGAGATTCGGTTGAAATGGTTTCGCAGGATTGTGAAAAGGAGCGACACCATTGAAACAGTTTTCCGGGAGCAGTGGCGTAACGATATGGGATAAATGATTTTGATTTTCAGGAAGATCCCCGCTTTTTTAGCCTCCAACATCATTGTCGAACTTATCGTTATATTGTCAGCTAAAGACAAGGTAATATGCGAATTGCAGGATTAGGGTCTTTTCTTTTCTGGTGGTGGCTGATTCTCCTACCCCTCCTAGGGCAAAACCTGAGTGGAAAATGGAGTGGAACGCTGACGCAGGAAAACGGAGGTCCATATCCTGAATATTTTTTTGTCATGGAACTGGAAGATCGCAATGGAAACATTACCGGATACACAGAAATCTACATAGACGAAGAGCGAGCACGGTTCCAACTTACCGGAACCTTTGATGGAAAAATTTTTTCCTTCAAAGAATCCCGACTATTGGAAGAGAAGACAAGTTCTCCCAGACTAGAATGGTGCCTGAAAAAGGGCCGATTGGTATGGCTCCCACAAGGTGCCCACGAACTGATGCAGGGCCTTTGGGAAGGCCGAAGCCTGATTTCGGGCCCATGCGTACCAGGAGCTATTTACCTTAAACGAAAAAGTCCCCAGCAGCCCGCTCCCAACCAAGCCCGGGGAGCTACAGCCAAAAGAGTGGTACAGGAGGCCAATCAAGTAAAGCAAATTGGGGACAGAAAAATAAAAGAGGGGAATGCTTTTGAGGTCAGTTCTAACCAGTTGGTGTTGAACATTTTCGATCACCAAAAAGAAGATGAGGATATCGTATCCCTTTACCTGGATGGTAAAAGAATCCTAAAGGAGCATAAACTTTCCAGTAAACCCTTTCGCTTGAAAATCAACCTTGATCCAGGCATACAAAACCACCACCTAATCCTGTATGCCGAAGACCTGGGAAAGGTTCCCCCCAAT
>JBCDIQ010000344.1:0-6262 GCA_039024295.1 Bacteroidota bacterium
CCTGCTTGTAATAAGCTTCCTTTTTTTAGCAACACAGGCTCAAGCCCAGTATGCAACCTGCACGGGCGTCCGTTTTTATGCGCCGATTTTTGCTAATGTTGATTCAACAATAGGGGTTCAATTCGGTCAGAATACAACAGTGGGAGGCGTAACGCAGGACCTGCTGATGGATATCTATGAACCACAAGGGGATACGGCCTCCCGGCGACCTGTGATCGTTTTGGCATTCGGGGGTAGTTTTACCGAAGGCACTCGCAAACAGCTTTCCGAGCTTTGCATCAACTATGCCCGTTACGGCTACGTGGCCGCCACGATTGATTACCGGATCATAGACGATATTTTCCAGGTACTAGATACAGCGGCACTCGCCAGCGTTGTAGCTGGTGCTGCCAGTGACATGAAAGCTGCTATTCGCTTTTTTAGAGAAGATGCTGCCACCAGCAATGTGTATAAAGTCAATCCTGATTTTATTGCTGCTGGGGGGATTTCCTCCGGGGCTATTGCCGCGCTCAATACTGCGTATGTAGATTCTGTGGGCACCCTTCCAGCTTTTGTGAAAACTGCCTTGGATCAAAATGGGGGATTTGATGGAAACAGTAGCGCAAATACCCAGTACAGTTTTCAACCTCAGGCAGTCATTTCCTTTTCAGGTGCTTTGAACGATGTCATGGTCATGGATGCCGACGATCCGCCTCTTTATATGGTCCATGATGACCAGGACGATATTGTTCCATTCGGTAGCAAAACCATTCCAGTGAGTTTTCTCTACACCGTATTTTTGGAAGGAAGCCAATCCATGTACACCCGTTTACAAGCATTAGGGGTTAAGTCTTCCTTAGTGGTTATTCCAAATAGCCCTGCGCACGTGAGTTATTTTGGTGACCCTAACAGCCAATTTCGAGATTCTGTGTTTAATGCCTCGGTACGATTTATCGCCAATGAGTACTGTGGGCAGACCGTGAGTGTGAAGGATAAACTGCCTCCCCAATCCATAACAGTTTATCCCAATCCCGCTGAGGGCAATGTATATGTAGGCCTGGGAGAAATCAAAGGACCTCTTTCTATTGAAGTGATAGACCCCATGGGACGTGTCAGAAAAGCTAACTTGGAAAGAGAAGTTGATGAGTGGGAAATTGAGGAAAATTGGTTTAGCCCGGGATTAAACCTGGTAAGGATCACGGGGCCAGGAATCGCTTCTCCTGTCACAAAAAAGATCATTCATCAATAAAAAATGGCCTCAGCAACAGCTGAGGCCATGTCAAAATGGGGTAATATTCGTTTTAACGTGTCATGGTGTAGGTTACATCAGCATCTATATCAGTGGTACCCATAGGGGATACTGTGACAGTATCCAACACCCACCTGAGGATCATGGAATCAGCCGTAAGTTTTTGAATTTCACCTGCTTGAGCTCCACCGGCTCCGCCGGCTGAACTGAGAATGGTAAGCATATTGCCATTTCGTACATAGGTACCGTTACCCACATAGTTAATGTCTGGAATTTCCTGGGTGAAAGTTTGTGACAATACTGTATTGGTTAAGCGGACGCTGTAACCTCCTTGAGAGACGAACTCGTTGGGGTTCTCTTTGAATTCAAGGTTAGAATTGATGTTGAAACCTACTCCAACAAATGAGGTGGTAGTTGGGGTAAACCCTGGACCTGAAGTAGTTGAGGTTCCTGTATAATCAAGTCCGGTCAATGTCCAAACTCCAACTATACTGTTAGGGTCTCCATTTCCTGTTCCCATGTTTGTGGTAGGATCATCATCATCGTCATTGTTACATCCAGCAACAAAAACAACAGACGCCAATAGCATCATGAATAACACTCGGTAAATCTTCATTTTGTGGAAAGTTAATTGTTAAATAAGTCCCAAGGGTAGACAATTCTCCTTGGATAAGCTTTCTAAATATGAGCTAAATTATATATTTAGCCAGAAAGTCCCAAATGTCCCTAAATTTCTAAAGGATTAAACACAAAAGTTACCATCAGCAAAAATGAGGTGGCAAGTAATCCAAGCGCAATTTTCAGAAAAATGGGATAATAGTCTGTGACCTGTCGGAAGTTTTCTTCGGTTATACTTTGTTTTTCCAGTTTCGAAATCGAGTCAAATATCCCAGCTAGCCGCTCTTTGTCATCTGCCCGAAAATAGGTTCCATCGGTAATCTGAGCTATTTTTTTTAGGGTTACTTCATCCAGTTCCGAGTTCAATGGGGTGGGATTAGAGCCTGAGTTTTTTGCCCTGCCTATGCCAATACAGTAAATACGCACCTTGAATTCTCTGGCCAGCTTGGCAGCAGTAATGGGATCTATCTGCCCTCGGTTGCTGGCCCCATCGGTTAGCAGGATCATGATTCTGGAAGGACTTTCGCTTTCCTTTAGGCGGTTAATTCCAGTAGCAATGGCTGAACCAATAGCAGTGCCTTGCTTGGGAAGAATGGTAAAGTTAATGCCATCAATTAGCCTGAATAAGAGGCTGTAGTCAAGGGTAAGGGGGGCATAACTGAACGCATCTTCTGCAAATAACACCATGCCTATCCGGTCACCTTCTCGACCTTCCACGAACCTTTTCGCTTGCTTTTTGGCTACCTCCAACCGGTTAGGCGTAAAATCCTGCGTTTCCATGCTGCCACTGGTATCCAAGAGCAGCATGATGTCAATGCCTTGGGTATTTCGAATGTTGAGGGTCTGTGCACTTTGTGGTCTGGCAAGGGCCAAAATCAGCAAACTTATCCCAAGGAGTTGCAACACAATAGGAACATGCCGCAGCCAGGTCAAATTCCACTTAGGACGTTTTAGGGTGTTGGGGTCATAACTCAGGTGGATGATGAGTCGTTTTGGGGCAAACCACAGCTTGTACCACACCAAATAGGCGGGAACCAGCAGTAGCAACGTCAAATAGACAGGAGCTGCGAAATATTCTATTTGAAAATCTTGAGGCAAGTGGGAGAAATTTAGCTTCTAGCATTCAGGTGTTAAGAGGTAACACTCAATTATCCCCCAACAAATTTATACCGATACCCCAATCGCTCAAGTTCTGTTCCTACTTTTTCCCTGAAGTCTCCTTGAAGGATTATTTCTCCGTTTTTGGTAGAGCCTCCACATCCACATTTTGACTTGAGGGATTTTCCTAAGTCTTTTAGGGCCTCATCGGGTCCTTCAAATTGATAAACAACCGTGGCGCGCTTATTCCCCTTTAAGCGATCCAGGCGAATTCGGAGGTTCTGCTTGTTAGGCGGGAGAAGTTCAGGTGCTTCCTGATCCTCCTCCCACTCGAATGAATTATCTGTGGAGTACACGAGTCCTCCACGATTTTTTCGCTTTTTCATAGGACCAAATTTGCCTCAATTTCTTAAAAAGTCACCAATAAGCCGAATACTAGTGCTTCCAGAACTAAATCGTTGGCCGTTATAGCTCGCCTTTTTCGCGTATCTGCCGATAGGTCGGCATCTGGGATCTACGTCAAAAAAGTATCGCCTAGCACGCTAGGCTCAACTTTTCTTCCTTGACCCATACGAAAACTCCTTCGCTCTAATTGGCAAAATTCTTTTTTCTGTAAGCACTAATAAGAAACGGTGATGCCTAAACTTGGCAAGATGGGCAACTGATACACCGGTTCAAACCTGATACGGTCAAAATAGAATATATTTTGGCGGTCATAGGTATTGACAAGGGTTCCATTTGCTTCGATCAAGACCTTGTTTCTAATGACCCAATTTCGCTTGACTGACAGGTCCAAACGGTGAAAATAGGGGAGGCGCCCTCCATTTAGGTCATCACTCAGCAAAAGTCCGAGTTGGCCATTCTGGTTGAGCACATCGGTTTGGGCACCATCATCCAGAAAGGTGACCTTTTCAAAGTAGCCTTGTGTCTGGGTAAAGGGAAATCCAGAACCCATGGTCCACCTGAGCGAAAATTCCCAGGCATGTACCTTGAATTTTGGTGGGCGTTTTTGTTCTCCATCATCGTAATAGCTAAATCGCTTGAGTCGGTAGGCTGCCACGATGTTTATATTATGTCGTCTGTCAAATACAGGAGGATATTCTCGAATGAAATCATCTCTCGTAACCCTGGAGAGACCATATGTACCGTAAAGGTACAACTCAGGGGTTGCATACTTAAGCACAAGGTCCACGCCGCGGGCAAGACCAGTTTCAGTAATAAAATTGGGGTCCTCAGGGAAGATCTTATCCCGGTTGATGTTGGTCAACTGGGTAAAATCCTTCATCCAAAGTTCTACGGTTGTAGAAAGGTTGGGCAGAAGCTCTACTTCCACTCCAGCCAGGGCATGGAAAGCAGTTTGAAGGTTGTGGTCGTTTATGCGATTGGCCAGGGAAGAGGGGGCTGATAGAAACCCCTGGAATAGGTTCACAACATCTCGGTCGGAACCAGCTGAAAGTAGGTTCTGGGTAAACCAACCGGTTGCCCCACTGAAACTCACCCTGGGGAGGTTTATTTTTACCCGCAGGCGTGGTTCCAGGGCAAAATGTGCCTGATCGTTGAAGTAATGGGCACGAAGGCTGGGCTCGATGACCGCTAGGTCCTTCAAGGAGTCCAAATCCCCGCCCCCAAAGGATCGGCTTTGGATCACCTTTTTATATTTTACGTAGGGAGCAAGTTCGGTATTATTTGCCTCTTGCTGGGTCCTGAAGCCAAATGAGTTGGTGAACTCATAATCGGTTCTGAATCCCAGGAACATGATCCCTGCATTTATTTCATCTACCGAATTTACGATGTAGCTTACATCCAGGCCTCCATTAAATCCACTGATGGAACTGTTTCGGGGGAAGGCTTCTGTATCACTGGTAAGAGAGGTCTCGTAATTTGATACGGCCATATTACCCCGAATAATGGCACCTGCACCCTCTGGTAACAGCATAAAGTTGGCTCCTCCACCGGAAGCGCGCCAGTTGATGCTTGCCGGAAAGCCGTAGTTTACGTTGTCTACATGTCGGAAACCGAAGATATTGGCAAAGTTCACCCCATCGGACATGGTTAATTTGCCATAAATGTCCAGGAAGTTAAACGGTAGGCCTATGCTGTCATTGATATAGGGGTACAGCTCATTTGAAGTCTGGTCGATGTAGTTGTTCCGGACAGAAGCCAGGAAGCTGGTTCCCCCACCTTGCTTTTTAGACCTCAACAAGGGGCCCTCCAGCAGTACATTGGAGGAAAATGGGTTAAAATTCACTTTGCCCCTGAATTTATTAAAGTTGCCGTTTCGGGTTTTTACGTCAATCACAGAGGAAATACGCCCCCCATAATTGGCTGGGAACCCGGCAGAATACACATCTGCAGTACGGATATAATCGGGATCAAACACGCTGAATAAGCCGATGGAGTGAAAAGGACTGTACAGGATCATGCCATCTAATAGGGTCATATTTTGGATGGGGGTTCCCCCCCGAATGTAAACCTGGCCGCCTTGGTCGCCTGAGAAAACCACCCCAGGAAGTACTTGGATGTATTGTAATAAGTCAGGTGCGCCCACCGAAGGTAGCAGGTTGATGTCCTTTGCGGTAACCTCCACATTCCCAAGTTTTACTTCCTTGGTTTCAATCTTGCCATTTTGTGTAGCCGAAATCTCTACTTCATTGGTGTAAACGGCAACTTCTTGCATGACGAGCTTCACATTCACTCCTTTTTGCCCTTGCTTGATGGTTACCTGCTGCCGGACGGTGTCGTAACCTACATAAATGGCCCAAATCTGGTAGCTGCCAGGCTCCAGTCGGCTGATGCTGAAGATACCCTCGTCATTGGTGTAGGCTCCTTTTTTTATCTCAGGCAGGTAAACGGTAGCAGCTGGTAGGGGTTCCCCGTTTTGATCGATTACCACGCCTCTAATCTGGCTTCCTTGGCCGATAAGTGAATTTGTCAGAAAAAGCAAAAATAGGCCAAAGCTGAATCGTAATATAGGTTGGATCATATGGTGAAATTGGGTTGCGTAGGTAAAAGATGCGAAAGCGCAAGTTAGGTTGCATTATCCATGCAGCCAAGAGACAAAAAAACGCATGAATTACGCGAAAAGTAGGGTGAGATTTGCTTTAATTTTCCCCTGTGGAACGCCTTTAGGTTGCCCTCTCATGTATATACAAACATGCTGATGGGCTTTTTCGATAAAAAAAATGCTATATTTTCATCAATTTCTTACCTTCTTTTTGTAAGATTTATTTCTTGGGAGATCGTATTATTGAAGTAGTTTTTTCTCAAAATAAAATAAGTGGATACCTGAGAGTTCCTGTACATTCCGGAGGATGCTAA
>JBCDIQ010000345.1:0-6188 GCA_039024295.1 Bacteroidota bacterium
AATAACAGCAGGAATATCTTGGCCACAGCCAAAAGTAAGAGATGTTACCGCTCCCCTACACAAAGTACGGAATATCTGGATTCATATGGCAAACGTATTTGAAAGATCGAAACCCCGTCAAGATTTCTGCTGCGGCAGCACCCATAAGAATCCCCCAGGATAAATCCACCTGATCCACAGAAATCAGCATTTTCCCGCCATATGCTCAAATAGGACAAAAGAAGGTCAATGGGTATCCCGGGTGAGAAAGGGGTGATGTAATTGCCATCAAAAAATCCTTATGCCTCACCTGCCTACTTCCCAATTATTCCCTATTTTTGTTTGCATTCGCAACAAACTATTCTATGCCCTCATCTCAATCCCACCCTTCAGCGGCAACCCTCGCCCTGATCCAGGACGATCCCTGGTTAGCTCCCTACGAATCCGATGTTCAAGACCGACTCGACCGATTCAAAGACCGCCTGACAGAAATCGAAAAAGCTAGCGGAAGCCTGGAAGATTTTGCCAATGTCCATCACCACTTTGGCTTTAATCGGGATAACAGGAAAAAAGGATGGTGGTACCGCGAATGGGCACCTGCCGCTAACGCCATGCATTTGATCGGGGATTTCAACGGCTGGGACCGTGAAGCCCACCCCCTTACCCAAGTGCAAGGAGGGGTATGGGAGATCTTCCTCAAAGACCAAAAGGGAAAGTCTGCCATTGAGCACGAAAGCCTGCTCAAAGTACAGGTGACCGCTGCAGATGGGGAAACCATGGACCGGATTCCGGCATACATCAACCGGGTCGTCCAGGACCCTGAAACCCATGATTTCTCCGGCCAGCATTGGGCTCCTGAAGTACAATTTAAGTGGACAGATAAGAAGTTTCGTTACAAAAAAGGGCAAGCTCCTTTTATTTATGAAGCTCACACCGGCATGGCAACCGAAGAGGAGAACGTTGGTTCCTATCGGGAGTTTGCCGAAAATACCTTGCCCCGCATTCATGAATTGGGGTACAATTGTATCCAGCTAATGGCCGTCCAGGAACACCCCTATTACGGTTCATTTGGATACCATGTAGCCAACTTTTTTGCCGCCTCATCACGGTTCGGTACACCTGAAGACCTGAAGTACCTCATCAATGAAGCCCACAAACGAGGAATTGCCGTCATCATGGATGTGGTACATTCTCATGCTGTTAAAAATCTGGCTGAGGGGCTTAACAGATTTGATGGCTCAGAAGACCAATATTTTCATCCGGGCGGGAGGGGTGAGCACAGTGGATGGGATTCCAAACTGTTCAATTACGGCAAATGGGAAGTACAGCAGTTTTTGCTTTCCAACCTGGCGTACTGGATAAAAGAATTTCATTTTGATGGCTTCCGATTCGATGGGGTTACTTCCATGCTGTACTACCACCATGGCGACATCTCATTTGACCATTATGACAAATACTTCAAAGATGGCGTAGAGTGGGATGCCATTACCTACCTGCAGCTTGCCAATGAATTGGTGCATAAGTTAAACCCCCATGCACTTACCATTGCTGAGGACATGAGTGGAATGCCAGGCGCGTGCAGGAAGATAGAAGAAGGGGGAGTTGGGTTTGATTACCGCTTGGGGATGGGGCTTCCAGACTATTGGATTAAGCTGTTAAAGCATTCTCGGGATGAGGACTGGAACCTCCACGAGATGTGGCACACCATGAACAACCGCAGGTGGAAGGAAAAGACCATTGCCTATGCCGAATCTCATGACCAGGCACTGGTAGGGGACAAGACGCTTGCTTTCTGGCTCATGGACAAAGAGATGTACTGGCACATGCAAGTATCGGACGAGAATCTGATCATTGACCGTGGGATGGCACTTCATAAAATGATACGTCTGTTTACCGCAAGTATCGGTGGAGAGGGTTACCTTAACTTCATCGGCAACGAATTTGGGCATCCCGAATGGATTGACTTTCCCAGAGAGGGCAATGGCTGGAGCTACAAACATGCCCGCCGGCAGTGGTCGCTGGTAGATGATGTGAACTTGAAATACCACCTCCTGAATGCATTTGACCGGGCAATGGTGCTGTGCCTAAAGAAATATCAGGTCCTGGAAGCCATTCCGGCCCAGCAGCTCTGGGTAGACACCAATAACCAGGTGATCATTTATGAGCGCTCAAACCTGATATTCGTGTTCAACTTCCACGTAGGCAATTCAATTCCTGACTACCAATTCCCGGTGCCCAAGGCAGGAGCTTACCGTGTGTTGCTCAACTCAGACCATGACAATTTCGGTGGCCATGCCCGAGTGGATGACCGGGTAATTCACCATACGGACGATGATCAGATGCTTAGCCTGTATGTGCCAAACAGAACTTGCATGGTTTTAATGCGTGAGCCTGGCTAATTGAATGTACGCCAGCAGGTTTTCATAACTTTTTTGTCATTCCTCTCATTTTGTTGCATAACTTGAACTAGGGCAAGAAGAGCTGAAGGCTGCAACCAGTTTTCTTCTGCTTTTTGTGTTTCTCTCAGCTAAGCGTTTTCCCTTATTACCAACTCTTCTCTATCTTAAGGATTCCTTTTAAGACCATATCCAAATGACCAAACAAAACCCATATCCACGCTCTTTTCAGACCCAGGTTGGAAAAATGACCGAAAAGAAGATCGAGAATTCCCTTCTAACCGAGGTGGCTTGGGAAGTGTGTAACCAGGTTGGAGGAATCTATACGGTGATTCGTTCAAAGGTTGGGGCAATGGTGCAATCATGGGGCGATGATTACTGCCTGCTTGGGCCTTATGTCCATCCAAATGTATCAGCGATCTTTGAGCCTACGGATAATTATGACGATCCCATTGGGCAGGCTGTAAAAAATATGCAGTCGATGGGTTTCGAGGTGTACTATGGGAGATGGTTGGTAACAGGGCGCCCCAAAACGGTATTGTTTAATCCTTTCTCTGTATTTGATCGATTGGGGGAAATCAAATACCTGCTCTGGGAAAACCACCACATCAGCATACAGGCAGAAGATGACCTGCTCAATCAGGTGGTGGCTTTCGGACACATGGTCGCAGAGTTTTACCGTCAGCTAGGTCAGGATGAAGTTCGTAAGGGGCATCAGTTAATTGCCCATATCCATGAGTGGATGGCAGGTTCTGGCGTTCCAGCAATTCGAAGAGATGTGCCCGATGTCCAGATTGTGTTTACCACCCACGCTACGCTGCTGGGAAGGTACCTGGCGATGAATGCTGACAACTTTTATGAGCACTTGGATTTCTTTGATTGGGAAAAAGAATCCCGCCATTTCAACATCGAAGCTCAGGCCCGCTTAGAACGCGCAGCGGCACATGGGGCTCATGTATTTACCACCGTCAGCGAAGTGACCGGGAGGGAATGTGACAAGCTTCTTGGACGAAAACCTGACATGATCTTGCCCAATGGCCTTAACATCAGCCGCTTTGCGGCCGAGCACGAAATCCAAAACCTGCACCAGGAATACAAAGAAGAAATCCACAAGTTCATTATGGGCCACTTCTTCCACAGTTATTCCTTTGACCTCGATAAAACCCTCTTCTTCTTTACTTCCGGGCGTTTTGAGCACAAGAACAAAGGCTTTGACCTGACCCTGGAAGCCCTTGCCCGCCTTAACTGGAAAATGAAGCAGGCCCATTCTGATATGCGGGTGGTCATGTTTATCATCACCAAAGCTCCCTTTCATAGCATCAACCCTGAAGTACTTCAGTCCCGGGCCACGATGGAAGAAATCCGGGAAAATACCCGGGCCATTGAGCGCCAAATTGGGGATCGCTTATTTTCCTACACGGCCAATAGCAAGGACACCACCATGCCGGACCTCAATAAGTTCGTAGATGACTATTGGAGGCTTCGATTGCGGCGTACGGTTCAGTCCTGGCGAGCTACCCAATGGTTGCCACCCATCGTAACCCATAACCTGAAAGACGATGCCGGAGACCCCATCTTGAACTTTCTTCGGTCATCAGATATGATCAACAAAGAGGAAGATCCCGTAAAAATCGTGTATCACCCCGACTTTATTTCTTCTGTAAATCCGCTGTTCGGCATTGAATATGGAGACTTTGTCAGGGGCTGTCATTTGGGCATTTTCCCAAGCTATTATGAGCCTTGGGGATATACCCCACTTGAGTGCATGGCGAGCGGCGTAATGGCTGTTACCAGCGACCTTTCAGGATTTGGTGCCTACGCGGCTAACAATGTGCCTCACCCTGAGGAAAATGGGCTGTACATCGTAAACCGGTCCAGGCTGAGCTACCATGAGGCGGCCAATCAGTTGGCGGATCAGTTGTTCGCCTTTGTCCGAATCCCTCGCCACGAGCGGATCCAACTCCGCTACAAGGTAGAGCGTGCAGCGGAAAGGTTTGACTGGAAAAACCTGGTGTCTTATTACGATCAGGCGCACGCGCAGGCGGTAAGCTAATCTATCTTTCCCGGTTTGAAAGGAAATTCACCTCGATGTTTCAATGTTTTCCAGTTGACACTTTTGCTTTCGGGCAACGATTACATTTGCCATCGAAAGCAGGAAGATGTCCTGCTTGTCCAATGTGTATCACCCTAAATTACCTTAAGCTGTGAAGTCCACGAATGTATCCTTTGAAAATGCCCAAGGGGAGCGTTTGGCAGCCAAGCTCGATTTACCTGTGGGGGAGCACCCACGTGCTTGTGCCATCTTTGCCCATTGCTTTACCTGCAACAAAAACTTCCTGGCAGCACGTAACATCAGCCTTGCGCTTACCCAAAAAGGTGTGGCTGTGCTCAGGTTTGACTTTACGGGTTTGGGACAAAGTGAAGGGGATTTTGCTGACACCAATTTTTCCTCAAATGTGGATGACCTTATTGCAGCTGCAGCATTTATGGAGGAACAGATCGGTGCCCCGGAAATCCTGGTGGGCCATTCCCTGGGAGGCGCAGCCGTGTTATTAGCTGGATTGAAAATCGACTCTGTCAAGGCCGTGGCTACTGTGGGTGCTCCTGCAGATCCCGTGCATGTGACCCATTTACTTCAGGAAGGGGAAAATGAAATTGAGGTTGCCGGGGAAGCAACGGTAGACATTGGAGGAAGGCCGTTTAAGATCAAGCGACAGTTTATCAATGACTTGAAAGCACTGACAGGGTCCGAGCATATCCGTAAATTGAAAAAGGCTCTTTTGGTGCTACATTCTCCTCAGGATAATACGGTAGGCATAGAAAATGCACGTTTGATTTATGATGCTGCTATGCACCCAAAGAGTTTCATTACCCTGGATGGTGCTGACCATTTGCTTTCCCATAAAGAGGATGCGATTTATGTGGGGCACATGATTGCTAGCTGGGCAGTCCGATACATCCCGGCTCCTGAAGAAAAAGATCCGTTGGTTACCGAGCGGCAGGTGGCCGTTCGGACCGGTCCTAAAGGATATACCACCGAAATTGTGGCGGGGAATCATCACCTAATTGCGGATGAACCGCCATCGGTAGGCGGAAGTGACCTTGGACCCACTCCTTACGGGTACCTGTTGGCTTCCCTTGGGGCCTGCACCAGCATGACCCTTAGGATGTATGCCAATAACAAAGGCTGGGACCTGCAGGAAGCTCGCGTTCACCTTACACACGGCAAAGACTATGTGGACGACTGTGTGAATTGTGAGGAAAAGCCTGTGAAAATGGATGTCATCCAGCGCGAGGTCGAGCTTGAAGGGGACCTGACACAGGAACAGCGGAATCGGTTGATGGAAATCGCCGATCGTTGCCCGGTGCACAGAACACTCAGTTCTGAGATCAACATTCGCACGAGCGAGAAAGTGTAGTGAACTTTACAGCATTTTATCCGTGCTAACCAGGATGATGAATTAGATATCGAATAGATAGCTAGTGCTTGCAGAACAAAGAATTTTGCCAATTAGAGCGAAGGAGTTTTCGTGTAGTTCAAGGAAGAAAAGTTGAGCCTAGCGTGCTAGGTGATACTTTTTTGACGTAGAAATACGCGAAAAGATCGAGCTATAACGGCCAAAGATATAGTTCTGGAAGCACTGGTTCCTTAATCTGGGTAAATTCCAGGAAATTGGCAGGGCTTACGATACTTATAATTCAATAGTATTTTTTCCTCTGGATTAATAGTCTTTCATTTTCCTTAAAAAAAGGGTAAATGATTCTTTACTTTTCTCTGGGTTAGAACTATATATCGTATAATGGCTTCAAATT
>JBCDIQ010000346.1:0-6152 GCA_039024295.1 Bacteroidota bacterium
CCCGGACCCAGGAGCAAATTACTGATAACGCCTTTGGGCGATTGAAAGGCGAATGGGACCGGGGCCTGTCCCAAATCCGAATTTCCTCAAGGGTTCCCTGGAATTGGTGGGAAAAAGCAGGCTGATTCGGTTCAGTATTTGTCAAAATTCCACCTACCGTAAATTGTTCCACTGATGGGTGAACCGAACTTACAGGCGTTTCATGTAATTCCGGCGTGCCATCTACGTAGAATTGGAATTGCCCAACTTGATTGGACTGAGGGCTGTTTGTCCAAGTGCCTCCCTGTGCTACCCCATGATTTTCCCGTACCTCGTCATACAGATAAGTGCCGTCACCTTCTGCCATGCGCCAGTGGGACAGTAACCCACCAGTATTTTCAGAGAGGGAAAGATTTTTTGCTTCCTCAAGGGTAAGGACTCGGTTCCACATGCGGACGGAAGCAAATGTTCCGACAAACCCCTTTCCCCCCATTACCAAATCCTGAAACGCTTCGACCACGGAGGCCTTCCGAGGAGCGTTAGAGGTCCATTCCTGGCATGAGCCATCCTCTTGGGTGACAACCAGGGTATGGTAATAGCGAGGATCAGGGTCATCAGAACTGCTAGGACTCCCCCCTAGCATGCTGGTTTGGGCAAAGCCCATTTGTTCGTCCATCTGGTCCTGCTTCTCAGCCATTCCCTTGATGAGTTCGTCTGTGCTTTTGCCCTCATACCACTTGGTCTGGCCTTCACCGCCTTCGCCATCTCCCCCTGTTATAGGGTATTCCAGGGAGGAGGGGCCAGTATTCTGGGGTTTGTTACGGGATCTGATCAGGGTGATTTTGTAGAATTGCCCAAATGCTTCGAGCTGTTCAGGTACCGATTTTCCCTTCGAATCTTCGAGGTAATTTTTGCCAGCCCAATGAAAGGAAACCTGACGGTTATTGTCCACCGCAAACCGGTATTCCCCGGGTTTTTCAAGCAGGACCCCCGCTTTGTCCACTTGTACCAATACCTCCAAGGCAAACTCTCCCGGGAGTTGCAAGGAGCTGTCATTGCCACAGTTGATGTGTTCATTGGAATCAAGCTGGTAGCCCCAGTATTTTTTATGGGTAAACGCCAGATGCCTCCACTGCTCATTTTCCAACGAGAAAGTTTTTTGGGTGAGGTACAGCTTATTTCCCAGCATGGCCACGTACCTAAACGTATCGGTTCCATCTCGTTCTATGCCCAAAGAATAGTGCTCCCCTTCATGTTGGTAGCACATTACCATTCCCGAATGGGTGAGGTGCTTATCTGGCTTAACCCACGCTTCCACACTTAGCCCTTTTTCGGTTGGCTCCAGCGCATCCAGTCGGGAAGTTTCCGTCGTATACAAAGCTGCTCCATCCGTATTCGATGCAGGTGTCAATTGCAGGGCAAGGCTGGCCTCCCAGTCCTCCCATTGTCCCACACTTTTTCTAACGGTATAATCGTAATCAAACGCTGCGGTAATTTCTGCTTGGGGATCTTCCCCTTCATTGAAATTGGTGGTGGCACTGAACAAATAACTCCGGTGTTGCTCCCATTTCCAGGCACTGGCACCTCCCAAGTTTTCAGGGAAACAGCGGAAATGATCTTGGTAATTGTAATACACTTGGACTTCTAACCCGGCCTCCAGGTTATCTACCAACTGCGCATTGGCATCTTGTACCTGAAAGGTAACAAAGCGAACCTTGGCCACGTCGAGGATTAATTCAATCAAAGCCTGTTTGAGCCGGGCCAAACGCGCATTTTTGTCTCCCGCATTGCCCACTTGCAACAACTGTAGGTTGAGGTTAGCTAGTTCTTCATTGACTATTGTTTGACTCAATGAAGGAGCATTCCCCTTCAAAGCGGTAGGGGTCAGGTGCCCTTGGTCTTGCTTCCCAGGTGCGGTGGTGACCAACCCCTGTGACTGGAGGTAGGCCCACAATTTATCCGAATCGGCAACATCATTTACCAGTCCTACCAAATAGGATTTATACAAGAGGTCTGCGGTGATGGTGGCATCTCCCAGGAGGGTAAAAGACTTATTGGCTACTTGTATGGCCGAATTATGGCTCAAAAAAGTAGAAAGCTCCGTGAGCGGAACGCTGTGGGAATCCCCCCCTCCAATGTGATCTGCAAATGCATGTACCTCCTGAAATACCAGGTTATTGCTGACGGTGGTGCGCAGGTTAACCTTTCCCTGTCCGGCAGTGGATTTCAGATAGGCTATCCGCGAATTGACGGTGCCGCCCAGCGGGGCGAGGGTACCGAGGGGCAGCTTATTATCTCCGTTAAGGATGGGAGCAATTTGAGTAAATCGCTTGGGCAAATGGTTCCAAGCCTCTACGACCTCCCCTAGCTTATCTGCCGAGCGGATGTGGATCGAAGCCGTGTTGTCAGGTGCTGATACTGTAGCGGTAACCTGAAGGTTCAGGTCGCGATCAATCCGTGGGGTCAACACCAAAGATGGGTACACCGCCTGGCCATTTCTGTCGGTAATCGTATTGCTTTGGCTCCCATTGGGGTTGAAATACAGCACAAAGAAATTGTCCTGGCGGCCTTTGAAATAGAGGTTAACCCGTCCCAGTGAATCGTCAAACAGGTAGGGTTCTTTGGCCAGTACTGCATCCGAATATCCTTGACTAATGCCGATAGAAGCACTGGTGTAGGCAAACTTGAGTACCCCCCCGCTGGTCCCTAGACCGTGCTGATCTATGTTCAACAAACGCATTTTCTGGGGCTGCTGCCAGGCGACCTGATTCCCATCGTTCGTGGGGATTTCTTCGAGGTTGCTGTAAGGGTTTTCGTCCAATGCCTGTACATTGATGTCAGGCATATTTACGGCGTCAGTTGTGATTCTACTCAACCGACCATTTGCGGCCACGGCAAAGTTCAGGATACCGATATATGCGTTGCCCTGTTTATCTTCCAAGCCAATCGCCAGCATGACCGCAGCTTTGGTTTTCATGGGCTTGCCATCGGGCTTAATTTCCTGCTGATGGTAGTAGCAGGCAGTCAGGCCATTTTTCGGAATATAAGGAGAAGAGACGGGTGCTAATGAATCCTGGTCTCCCCCATGAAGAAAGGCATATTCCTCTTTAAGGAGCCCGTTTTCCAAATAGGCTTCTTCTATATTTTCGTCCGCTTTGTACTCAATCAGCGGCCACTCTGAGGTAGATTCCAGGGTAAAGTCGTCTTTAGCAACACCTGTTCGAATAGTGTAAGTAACTTCCGCCAAGGAATCTTCATTCATTCCCTTCTCCCGATAAACTCCGAGGGACAACAGTTCCTGGGCAATTTCCAAGTCATTTTTCCCTTTTCTGATGCCCGATTGAATATCAGGGATAAAACGTCCATTTAGCTCAAATTTTTGCTTAAAGCTATCGACAAACTCCTCGGAATCGCTGGTGTCAAATACCAGGCTTGCATCAAACCGGATATTGAAGCTGTTGATCCTCTTGCTATCTGTATTCCCAGTAAAGATTTGCCACCGTTTTTGTTCAGGATCCGCTCCGGGAATCAGCAATACCGAAAAATTACCATTTGACAGTCCGTTGGCAAAAGCCAATTCTTTCGTAGGCTCAAAGAAGGGATTACCTTCCATGTCTGCGGCAGCAAGGGTATCTTTCCGAGATTCAGGTTCTGTTTTGTGGCGGCTCCGCTGGAAGCGAATCTCACGACTCAGTTTGAGGACGCTCCCACTCAAGATGAAACGATCTACCAATAAGGTGTTATTCACCACTGGTTCGCCTCCCACTTCAGCATCCCCATTTTCCGCAAGCTGATTGTGGGGATGATCACCCGGAATGGATTGCCGAAACAGGTAAATGTATTTCCCGTCTGACAGGGCCTGGAAAGGAGCCTTTGCCCCTAGCCTTGCCGTACTGGAATAGAACAGATCTGTCTGGTTGCGGATGGCTTGTGGGGTCAGGATTTCTCCCTCTTTTCCGATGGGATTGCCATTCAGATCAACTCCATGAATGATCGGCTCATTTTGGCTGTTGTATTTCGCTACCTGAAAGTTGGGTACTACCCCGTACCCTACCTGGGCGATTTCGGCGGGAAAGGGAACCCGGCTGGCTCCCTGGCCATTAAAGGAAACTTTCGACCAATTTAGCTTATCATTTTCTGATCCTTGAGAGGTATTGGACAAGTTCAGTACACTGTAGAAAATGCCACCATCATCGTTTCGCATGGCAAAACTGACGGGATTTCCCCTGTGGGAAACCATGGTGGTGTACACATAATCATGTGTTTCTTGTTTAGTAGTGTTCTTGTTAATGAGGGGCGACGACTGCTGTTGGGGCATGAAAGATAAGGTTACGAGTTCTAATAAAATGGGACATGCTTGTGCATGCGCCCAAAAAATTTGACGAACCGTAAGCACTTTCTGAAGCAGTAAAATATCTCCTTCATGGAGCGCATTACATACGATGATAAACTATTGTCAGTTAGTTGCGCCTAACCTACCGATGTATATCATCTGGTCCGTCATAGAACATAGTATCCTTACCATGACAGAACGGAACCCCGATCCGAATAGTATGCTGTGGTGAAAAAAATATTTGGGGGGATGGTTAAGGAGAAATGGAAGGCGAGGGAGTAGAGCAGGTTTTCGTACCGCCGTTTTCCAAACGGCGTAGGCAGCCGCAGAGTATTATTAGTTGAGCGGTGTAGCAAAGCAGAAGTAATGCTCGTATATGCCCCCACGCTTGTGGTTTAACCACGACCTTGCACAGAGGTGTATTAAACTGATTATCAATCAAAAAATATCTCGCAGGGTTTGGAAACCTGCGAGGTGTTAGCGAGTTATTTTTTAACGGCTACGCAGTTTCAGAAGATGCCTCTTTAACCTTTTTTCCAGCCAACAAATGCTTCAAAATCTTTTCAGAATCCTGGTAAATCGCCCATAACAATCCACTGGCATACGCATCAAATCCCAGAAAATACAATCCAGGGTATTGGTCCAACCACAGGGAGCGCGGGACTTGGTGTTCATTAAAGATGCCTTCCGTTTTATCCAGAAATTCTTCGACTGCGCAGTGATAACCCGTGGCAAGCACCACCGCATCCACTTCAAGCTCCCTCCCATCCGTAAACCGGACGCCCTTTTCGAGGAACGCATCTATACCGGGATACACTTTTACCTTACCGGATTTAATCAGATCGACAGTTCCCACATCAATCACAGGGGTTTTCCCAAACTTCCGCAACTGAGCAAGCGGTGCCATGTCAGGCCGATCCAGGCCGTAAAGTTTCAGGTTGCCTACACTCAGTCGGCTGACTTGCTTCCCAATCCAGTCGGACATCCAAACGGGCAGCTTTTTCAGCTTCATGGCAGTGACCTGAGTAGGTCTGCCAAACAAATCCCTTAGGACAATATTCACAGGTCCCCTTACAGATAGATAAGGAGTAGCACCATGTTCATACAGGTCAATGCTGAGCTCAGCACCCGTATTGCCCATACCCACCACCAGCACAGATTTTCCTTTCCATTTGCTGCCATTTTTATAAAACCGGCTGTGAAGGATTTCTCCCCGAAATTGTTCCATGCCTTCCCAGGTAGGCTCATTGGGCTTTCGGTTGAAGCCTGTACAGACAATTACATTTTCTCCCTCATAGTTACTGCCATCCGTACAACTTACCTGCCAACCGTTATCCTTTTTGATGGAAGTGACTTCCTTTCCAAAGTGAGGCTTGATCCCAAATTTTTCCGCATAGGATTCATAGTATTCGACAAGTTGCTGGCGAGGGATGTAACGCGGAAATTCCTTGGAAAAAGGAAAATGAGGTAAGGCAGAATACGCTTTCACGGTATGCAGATGCACCCGGTCGTAATGTTGCCTCCAGGAGGGAGAAAGGCTGTCCTGCTGCTCCAGGACGACGAACGATTCTCTTGCATGTGCTAACCTGCCCGCCATGGCCAGACCTGCCGGACCCACTCCTATGATGATATGCTTTGCTTGGTGGCTCATGTGTAAAAGGTACACAGGAATGGAAAAAGGTGCAAAATGGGGAGGAGGCGTTTTTGTGTTCCTTGAAGTTATCTCATTCTATTGACCAACGCTGACAGTGTAAAATCACACTGATGAAAACCCTGTCAGCGTTTTCGATGGCTTTTTATTATATGTCATCAATATCAGCATTGATGTGTGAAATTGAGG
>JBCDIQ010000347.1:0-6109 GCA_039024295.1 Bacteroidota bacterium
AAAAGCCCATGACCTATCAAGAGGGCAGATATCAAGACATGCGATCTGGCAGGAATCCCAAAAGCCAAGATTCCACCGATTTCACCAAGGCCGTTCTTGGGTCTTTGGCAGCGCATATTTCCGTAATTGATAACAATGGTCACATAATTGCGATTAATGAGGCCTGGAAGCAGTTTTCCAAAGAAAATGGAGGTAGGTCCCTCAAAAATTCCACTGGAGTGGGTTCCAATTATTTGGAAACCTGCAAAAAATCAGCTGATCGAGGGGACGAACAGGCCAAAGAGGCCTATGATGGCATCATTCGGGTACTTTCAGGTGAGCTTCTTCAGTTTTTCATGGAATATCCCTGCCACACCCCTACCAGAAAAAAGTGGTTCATGATGCGGGTAACTCCCCTGGGCGGCGGACACAAAGGAGCTGTGATTTCTCATACGGATATCACCGAGCGTAAACTGGCAGAAGAACAGCTACAACTACATACCAAAGAGCTTGAAAGAAGTAACCAGGCCCTCAAAGATTTTGCTTGGATTGTATCCCATGATTTACAGGCTCCTCTCAGAAAAGTTAGGCACTTTATCAGTCGAGTGATTCAAAAGGAAGGTAACTTACTCAGTGAGAAGTTTGCAGATTACCTGAACCGTGCAGAGAATTCAGCTGAATCTATGCAGGGATTTATCGAGGACGTCCTGGCATATTCGCGAGCAAGCAGTCAGCAGTTAGAATTCAAGCAGGTAGACCTCAACCACACCCTCAATTTGGTGGTTTCAACCCTTGAAATCGGAATACAAGAAAAAAATGCCACTGTTTCCTGGCAAAACCTACCTACCATTGAAGCAGATGCGGGCCAGATGCATCAACTGTTCCAAAATCTGGTTAGCAATGCCTTAAAATATTGCCAAAAGGATATTCCACCCTTCATTCAGCTTTATGCCACTCAGGAAGATGAAAAGGTTACCCTGGTTGTATCAGATAATGGCATGGGATTCCCCATGGAAGTAGCCGAAAGGCTATTTGAGCCTTTTCAGCGTGGCAACAGCCACCAGCAAGGCTATGGAATAGGACTCGCCACTTGCAAGCGCATCATTGAACATCACAACGGCCAAATTTGGGCCGTTGGAAAGGAGCAAGAAGGAGCGACCTTCTTTATCAAGCTTCCCCTTTCACACCCTCACAAGGATTCCTGATTTAGTAGCAATTTTTGTTGGTACCTACCTGTCCCTCGCATACCTTCGCAGGAGAACATTTTCATCCTTCATATGCGAGATCATGCAAATTTCCATTTTCAGTACCAAGCCTTACGACCAGGAGTACTTTTCCAGGTATAATACCGAACATGACCTTCAATTCTTTCAGGCAAACCTGAAGCAAGGCACCCTTAACCTTGTATCAGGTGCAGAAGGGGTTTGTGTATTTGTAAATGACCAGCTGGATAAACTGGTGATTAAGGGACTTGCTAAAAAGGGCGTTAAACTTATTGCGTTGCGCTGTGCAGGCTTCAATAATGTTGACCTGGAGGCCTGTAAGGCCCACGATATTAAGGTGGTGCGTGTACCTGCTTATTCCCCTTATGCCGTTGCCGAACATGCCCTGGCCCTGATCATGGGGCTGAATCGAAAAACCCATAAGGCATACAACCGAGTTAGGGAAGGAAATTTTTCCCTGGAAAGATTGACTGGGTTTGACCTTTTTGGAAAAACAGTTGGCGTAATTGGTACCGGCAAAATAGGGGCAGTATTTTGCCGGATCATGCTGGGGCTTGGTTGCAAAGTGCTGGCTTATGATATACACCCCAACGAAAAGCTTCAGCGTGCAGGCGTCATATACAAAGAACTGCCCGCCATTTTCTCAGAATCTGACATCATTTCACTTCATTGTCCCTTAAATGAACACACGCATCACATCATCAATGATGCGGCAATTATTCAGATGAAAAAGGGAGTTATGCTAATCAATTCCAGCCGTGGAGGACTTGTGGACACCAAAGCTGTAATTCATGGATTGAAACATCGCAAAATCGGCTACCTTGGGATAGATGTATATGAACAGGAAGAACAACTGTTTTTCGAAGACCTTTCAGAAACCATCATTGACGACGACCAGATTGCCAGGCTCATGAGCTTTCCCAATGTGCTGGTCACAGCCCACCAGGCATTCTTCACAGAAGAAGCCCTGACCCAAATTGCACAAACCACCCTAGCAAATATCAGTGCTTTTGAATCAGGAGAAGCTCTGGAAAACGAAGTAAAGGCTTAGGACGTTTCTCCATAAGGTTTCATAAAAAAGCAAAACGGAGCCCTCTTAAGGCCTCCGTTTTTGCTACTATACTCAGTGCAAAGGCAACTTATTGCTACCGTTGAACCATCTGTTTGATTGTGGCCAGCTGGCGATAGCCAAATTCACCCCTTACGCCAGAAGTGACTTCAATGTGGTAGATGCCAGTAGCTAGGTCACTTACCTGCAGGGCAGCTTCGTTAAGGCCAGGCATAATAGACAAGGCCTGCTCTTTCACCAGCTCTCCCCGCATGCTGTACATCCGAATATTTGCCTGGGCATTTTCAGAAGCATAGAGGTTAAAGCTAATTCGATCAGTAGCAGGGTTCGGATACGATTTGACACTTATTCTGGCCTCACCTGTATTTTCGATGGTTACAGTCTTGATATCAAAATAAGTATGGGCACCATCAAAATCCACCTGCTTAAGGCGATAATAAGAGGTGCCTTCTAAGGGATTAATATCCAAGGTGGTATAGGTCTGGGTAGACTCAGTGGTACCTGCTCCAGGAACCCGTTCTACTGGTTCAAAAGCCACCCCATCTAGTGAACGCTGAATTTCAAAAAAGTCATTATTGGTCTCGGTAGCCGTCTGCCAGTTGAGCCTCACCACCGCATTGTCTTCCACGACTGCATCCCAATAGGTCAAGCCAACGGGAAAGGTCGCAAAGTAACAGCTAGGGGGAGCGGCATAATTGGTGTTAACCAGGGCCATCTTCCCGTTTCCTTTCCATGCCCCAAATTCAGTTTGGTCCAGGGAGTCATCACTCGCTCCCAACCAATCCTGCAACAGGGTGGCATATACCTGACGATAATCGTATTGGAGCCCCGTGAGGTAGTTGAATTGAATTTTGGATAAATCGGGGTTTTTGCCATAAATCCCTCCATCTACTCCTTTTCCAACGATAAACATGGGAGCAAGGGTGCCATGGTCCGTTCCCCGGTTGGCATTTTGTGCTACTTGTCGTCCAAACTCGGAAAAAGAAGCGACCATCACTTTATCTGCATGTCCCTGGGCCCGCAAGTCATCCATGAAGGCTTTAATGCCGGTAGCCAAGTGGTACAGCAGTATGGCATGCGCTCCAGAAGACGGGTTGTTTCCATTGGCCTGGTTGTTATGGGTATCAAAGCCACCCAGACGCACCAGAAATACTTTTGTTCGGCAGCCCCCATCAATCAACCGAGCGATTGTTTTCAACTGTGGGCTTAACTCATTGTAATGATTCGCAGTACGTGGCATGGTATGGTATTCCTCAGGATAGGTAACACCAGTAGCATTACGTCCACGGTTGTAGCAATCATTCAGGCGATTGGCGTAAGTATTGCTACTACGCTGCATGTCCACGATGTAGCTTAATTGATCTCCGTAATGAGAATTAGGAAACTGGTTCGGGGCAAGGCCACCAACTGAGGAAATAAGGTTGTAAAAATCAGTTGGATTGTTACTCATAGAAAGAGCCGCAGGAGATCCTTGCTCACGGTGAAAACCCAACGAAATATCAGCACTTCCAAACTCCAACCCAATGGGGTCTTCCATTTGAGCATTTGGATATGCTGCAGGGTAATTGGGGTATCGGTCGTTAAGAAAACGCCCCATCCAGCCAGAGGTTTTATTTTGTCCAGCAGGGGTGGTATCTCCTCCCGTCAGCCAAATGTCTCTTCCTGCAAAATGAGAACGGTTCATTTCGGGGTAGCCCACATTCTGTAGAATAGCTACGAGGCCATCATCATATAACTCCCGCATGGCACCCATTTCAGGGTGTAGCCCGGTCCGATTGGTCAGCTTGAAAAATGCATTGGCTCCAGTTTCTGGTAAGGCTAGTGCTGGCCTTGCACTTTTATAGGTCGAATATTGATCGGCTGGAATAATGGTGTTTAACCCATCATTTCCTCCATGCAGCTGAATCAAGACGAGGATACGCTCGTTTACATCCGAACAGCTGAACGTGGTATTCAATGTGGTACTGGCCATTGCACGTAGCGGCATTCCGTTGAGAATGAAAGGCGCAGCACCGGCAGGAATAGCAGTTTTGAGGAAATTTCTCCTGTTCATTATATAAGAGAATTAGTAGGTTCAGATTGAATAAGAAAGAGAATTACACATCAACCACTCCAACTAGAACAGCTGGAATTCAGGTGCCTGCAATACGCCACGGACCAACTTCTCAAGCTGGGGACGTACATTCCGGTCATTCCCGGAATTTAGGTAATAGTCCCACTCGAAACCCCAGTTAATCATACTGAGGTTACCCAAAAGCAGGTCATTCAGGAAGTAATCAAATCTGGCTTGAGGCACTGCTTCTGGAAATGCGTAATCGATGATTTCCTGAACCAGTTTTAATGGATCGCGAGGATCTGAAATGTAATTGTCCACAAAATCCATCACATCCAGTTCCACATAGAAATCTCCTCTTACCAAGAGTTTATCATTCTCAAGTAGCATATCTGCCAGTTTGTAGCGAATCGGTAAGGTATTCGGACTCACCCATGCACGAGAATACGCCGGAGCTTGGTGGTAGGCATTGTAGCCTGCAACCGAGGGGGGATTCAGCAGACCCATATCCGTTTCGGGCATGTAAAACTTCACAACCGTCTGACGCCAAAACCTATGGTAATGCTCGTATGCATCTCTGGCTTCTAAAGGAGGGGTTAAGTTAAACAGCTTCATTGAACTCAGAAGCAGTTCAATGGGGGATTTGATGAAAGCCCCAATAATTTCATCATCACTTTGTGCATCGTCAGCGTCGTAAAAGTGCTCGCTTCTTAAAAGACGATCCATTACAACGGTGATGTTGTAATTGCTATTGTATAAATCAGTAGCTAGTGGGAAGATGATGTCCTTTTCAATCTCTGGGGTTATGTTTGAGTGAACAAAAAATCGATAAATCTTGCGTACATAGTTTTGTGCGGTTTCAATTTTGTTGAAAACCATGTCATAAAACTCATCAAATTCCCGGTAGATATCATTGAGGTTGTTGCCTCCTGTGATTTGTCTGTTGCCAAAAGCAGCACTGAATACTTTAGTCGAGGTATCATGCTGATTTAGCTGAATTCTTCCACGAGGAATATTCGTATCTGGATCTCGTTTGCCATTATTTCGCCAGTCATTTTCCTGCTTGATACCTGTAAAGATTTTTGCAGCCGTCTGGACATCATATTCCGTGTAAGTGGTATAATTATTTGGTGCTATCTGAGGTCCTTTCCCTATGGTGAACAGTTCAAGCAATTCTCGTGGAAAGTTCTCATTAGGCGATCCAGCTTTACTGGTCTGGCTGTCAAGAAACTTAATCATGGCATTGTCCATGCAGATCTTCCGTGCAATGGCTTTTATGCTGCCATTTGAATAGTGCCGCAACAGCCGAAGCTGGTGATACATATTCTCAGGTCTTGCAGTCTCGATTCTAGATACAAATATTGTACTCAGAAAAAAGGTAATGCGTTGGGCAATATGAGGAAGCTTATTATCAAATGCCTCATCAAAAAACCACCCAGCAAGGTAATCCCGAAGGGTTACGTGGTGGGTAGAGGCTTGGCCGTAGACCCAAGTAGTCCCCTGTCCACTTTTGGGGTCTCTAGGTTCGGTGGGATGGGCATATCCTACCGGATCCAGCAATTCATTTATTGCTTGATTTACGGTCTTATTGGCGAATGCATCGATGTCGGCGCGTGAGGGTCCGAAAGTGGTTCTTCTTAGAAGGTGGGCTGCAAGCCTTTTTCCAAGAACCCCGGACATTGGATTCAAAGATGCCATATCCTAATCGTATTTGGTTTGAAGGTTGACTCCTGTTTGACGTTTACGATTGCAGAGTTAGGATTTTTTGATCTTACAAAGGCACGG
>JBCDIQ010000348.1:0-6108 GCA_039024295.1 Bacteroidota bacterium
CCAGATTTATAAAAATGTAATTACAGAATTATCAGAAAAAGGATTCGATTCTAAATTTAGCCTACTTCCCAATTTCACGAATGAAGCAGACAACCTCACTTATTGGAATCGCTTTGTTTTTCCTTTCCTTCGGATGCACAGAAAGTGAACCGAAAGACAAAATAGAGCAAAATAATAAGGTGGCCAATCCCTACTATGCACCCAGAATCATCCCAGATGATAGCCTTAAATTTTACACCTACCGAACCGAAAAAGATAGCGTACCAGCCCAAAAAGCGAACTTTGAAGGACTAGAAGAATTCCCCGATCATTGGATAAAGCTTTCGTACAGCAATCATATTGGCTTTTTCATCTACAAACGATCTGCCTAACCTGCCAATATGAGAATTGATGCTGATAAAATCACTTTAAATGGCAGATTTGAGACCATTCGATGGCCCGTATATTCCTTTAAAAAAGGGAAAGGAGAAACATACTTCATCAATTACGAGGACACACTAGACTTTTAACATGTTAAATACAAGATCGAAGTCCTCGATCAGGATACGATGTTCGCCATTGAGGAATCAGAAGTTTACGCGAAGAATTCAGATGGAGAATTAGTAGTAATGCTAAGGAACAGAAACCTGTGTATTCCAGCTTTCAATAAGCATTTGTTTAACCACATTGATGAACCCAATAAAAGTAGTCCGGACTCATGGATTCAAACTCATGAGATTGATATTGCGGAATTTAGGAATAGAAAAATGGGGAGTCTATTGAAGTAGATCTCTCATAAAACAGCCATTGGGAACTAACGTCAAATGTCCCCACCTGAACTAGAAAAAGAAGCAGCACAGTATTCACAAACATTTTAGGTAACCTTTTTCCGGCAGAAAGAGTAAAACAATTGTGTACTTTGCAAAACAAAGTACTTTACATTTATCCTAATGCCATGATAAAGCGACTATTTGACATTTCCCTGGCGATCGTGGCAATTGCTATTTTCTCCATTCCACTTCTTATCATCTCAGCTTTATTGATCATCAAAGAAAAGCATGCCATCCTCTTCAAACAGGCCAGAATCGGCAAGGACAAACAGGTATTCAACATCCTGAAGTTCCAGACCCTAGTCGAAGAAGTCCCTACCCGAACCGGCAAGGTTCTTCGAAGAACTGGCCTGGATGAACTGCCGCAATTTTTCAATGTCCTGAAAGGAGAAATGAGTATTGTGGGACCCAGGGCTTTGACCCAAGCGGACATCGAACGGTTAGGTTGGACCTCCCCCTATCATGAAGCCAGATGGCAGGTCAAGCCGGGTATCACCGGCTTTGCCCAAATCTATGGAGGCCAACACAAGAAGACCTCCTGGTTTTGGGACAAAAAGTACCTCAACCAGCACAGCCTTTTCGTTGACTTCGGTATCATCCTCATTTCTTTTCTGATGAACCTCTTTGGCAAGACCAAAGTGAGACAAGTCATTTTTCAAAAACCCCACCTACAATAGCCATGAAAGTAAAAATGATCCTTCCGGCCCTTCAGGAGGCAGAAAGTCCTTTTTGGCGGCCCATCAAGTATTCTTTGTTTCCTCCCCTGGGCCTTGCAACCCTGGCAGCATTTTTATCAGAAGAGGATGAAATTGACTTGCAAGACCAGCACGTGGAAACATTGAACCTGGAGGATGAGCCTGATTTGGTGCTCATCCAGGTGTACATCACCAATGCCTACCGGTCTTACCAGATTGCAGATCACTACCGGGCAAAAGGAGCTTATGTGATCATGGGGGGCCTCCATGTCACCTCCCTACCGGAAGAGGCCAGACCGCATGCAGACACCCTGTTTATTGGGCCTGGTGAAGATACCTTTCCCAAATTTTTGCAGGACTTCCGCAATGGAGTTCCCCAAAAGGTATACACCTCCACCATCCGAACCTTGGCTCAATTGCCCCCTATTCGTCGAGACCTGATCAAGCGGAATCGGTACCTGGTGCCAAACTCCATCGTGGTCACTCGTGGCTGCCCACATCATTGTGACTTTTGCTACAAAGACGCATTCTTCCAAGGTGGAAAATCCTTCTACACCCAATTGGTGGATGATGCCCTGAGCGAGATTGACCGATTGCCAGGAAAACACCTATACTTCCTCGACGATCACCTGCTGGGCAATGCCAAATTTGCGGGAGAACTATTTGCGGGCATGAAGGGCATGAACCGGGTATTCCAGGGGGCTGCGACCATTGATTCCATTTTGCGGGGTAACTTGATAGAGCAAGCTGCCGAGGCTGGACTGAGAAGCCTCTTTGTGGGTTTTGAAACCTTTTCACCCGAAAACCTCAGGCAAAGCAACAAAAAGCAAAACCTCAAAAAGGACTACGAAGCGGCAGTTAATCGGCTGCATTCTCTGGGCATTATGATCAATGGCAGCTTCGTATTTGGCTTAGATGATGATGGCCCAGATGTGTTCCAACGAACGGTGGACTGGGGTGTGGAAAATGCCTTGACAACCTCAACTTATCACATCCTTACCCCCTACCCTGGCACACGTCTGTTCAGCGGCATGGAAGCCCAAAACAGGATCAAAACCCGAAATTGGGATTTATACGACACCCGCCATGTGGTGTATGAAACCACCAAACTATCAGCATCAGAACTCAAACGCGGGTATGATTGGGCCTACCGGGAGTTTTATTCCTGGAAAAATATCTTATCTGCCAGCTTGAAACATCCCTCCCACAAGCATAAGCTCAAACACCTGCTCTACACCGGTGGCTGGAAAAAATTCGAGCCGCTGTGGAACTTCCTCATCAAGTCCCGGGGATTGAACAATATGCTGCCCTTATTGGAGGGAATTTTGTCGAAGGTGAAAGCAAATGGGCAGGTGGAAGAAGCCACCAAAAAGCAAGTAGTGCTAACATCCCGCTAGCAACCATTACATGCCAAGGAGATTTTTGAGACATTTATTCCATCAGACCCATAAATTTCGGCTCTATCGGTCACTGCCGAGTTTTGAAGAATATGTGATGGTAGACCAGGAACAAGCAGTGGTTGAGTCTTTTGTAAGAATCGCAGATGACAAATGGCAAATCAGAACTTTCCTTGGGCTGAACAGCATCGTGGCGTTCAAATCATTGGAGATTGAAGTTGCTATGAAGGACATCTATGAGGATGTGATTTCTTAATGGAAATTTGCTTAAATGCTAGCAGGAGAGAAATAGGATGAAATAAGCATAATAGTTGATTCGTAACACAAAAAATTTAAGTTAGGAAATGCCGATCACTCATTTTCCGTTTGGGTAGCTTTTTCACTTCATCTATCCTTCATACAAAAAAATTCCTTAGGCTTCAGGTGACTCCTCTTCAAAAGTGCTATTCTATGCGATAACCGTCTCATTTGAATGCCTCATATAACGTACTTCGCATTTTTGTCGTTGTAACTGAAGCAATCTATGCAGTTACATCCACCTGGAATGTTTACAACATGAACGCCCTCAAACCTTGTGTAATGGGAATCTTGCTGGCCATTTTCCAGCAGACCTATGCCCAAACCCTGACCCACCTACTGGTATTAACTCATGCCACTCAATCAACTGGTCAACGCTATACCGTCCATCCCGGGAGCTTTCCACAAGACAAGGTGAGAAAATTCTGGACAGAAGGCTACAGGATTCAGGAAGTGAGCTATGGGGCTGAAAGCTGGACCATGGTTTTCACTGATGATTCGACCTACCAGGACCAGCGGTACCTGATCGCACCTGTATTTCCGGAAGAGTTTATCCGCGCAAACTGGAAAGAAGGGTTTCACCTGTCAAGCCTTACCTATGGAGCGGGAGAATGGTGTGCCATCCTGAACCGCCAGGACACCAGTATTCAACAGCGGCTCTTTGCCAGCCAAACCATAGATACCACATTCATCCGTTTGCAGGCATCAGAGGGGTACTTCCTAACTGATGTGGCGATGGCGTATCAAGAAGTTCACATGGTATTTTCCCAGGATTCCAACCGGGCAGAACAACTGTTTTATGTGGGAAAAACCTACCCAAAGGAATTACTCACTGTCATGGTTGCTGATGGTAAGCACCGGGTCACCCATTTTTCCTATCAGAATAACCACTGGCTCCTGTGCATGGCTGAAGATCAGGATTTTCGGGGCCAGGAATGGTACCTGATGAAGGCTTTTCCTAAAAATACCATCGCCGGAGGGTGGGCATCTGGCTTCCTGATTCATCAATTTCAACAGATAAACTACGGGAAGGAGCAATCGAAGCCTCTTCTGGCAGCCAAGGGCATAGCCGAAGCCCCTGAACCCTGTAAGGGAGAACTCTCCGCAGTAGAGATGACAGAGCTTGCACGAAACGTATATAATTTCCCAGATGAGCCAACCAGGTACACCTACCTCTCTCATTTCCTCAACCAGAATCCTACTTGCCTGGGAAACCAACAAATCACCACCCTAAATCAGATGGTGCAGTCTGACGCATACCGCTACCAATTGTTTCTCACCATACAGAATCAGGTAAGTCCCGGCACACAACTTGCAGATTATTTACACCTATTCAACGATGAAACATTTAGGCGAAAGTTTGAAAAACTCTTCCGATGAATAATCTCCTTTTTTATGAATTATTTTCCTGAAAAATGGTTAATTTGACATAAAATTCGTGCATAACACTAATTTTTCCGAATACTGAGAAAGACTTGATATGAGCGTTATTTCCATCGCCAACCATAAAGGAGGAGTAGGTAAAACCACCACAACTGTGAATCTGGCAGCAGCCCTCGCCCAAAAAGGATACCGCATCCTGATTTTGGACATGGACCCTCAGGCGAATGCCACCTTCTCCCTGGGCTTAAAAAAGCAGGACCAGACCATTTACAATGTGATGGCCTTTGGTGATTCGATTCGCAAAGTTGTTCAGCAGCTCGAATCCTTTGACCTCATTCCTGCTTCCATTCACCTGGCTGGATTTGAAAAGAACAATGAAGTTGGCAAGGAATTTATCCTTGCAGAACATATGGAGGACATTCGTCCCGACTATGATTTCATTTTGATTGATTGTCCTCCTTCGCTTGGCGCCCTTACCATCTCAGCACTTACCGCCAGCAACTATGCACTGGTTCCCCTGCAGCCGGAGTTCCTGGCCTTGCAAGGAATGACCGATTTTATCAAAATCCTCCGTACCGTTAAGACTCGGATGAACAGGGAACTCGAACTACTGGGGGTGGTGGTTACGCAATACGATACCAGAAAGGTGCTACACCGAGACATCCTGGAACATGCGAGCCAGTCTTATGGGGAGATGGTATTTGAGACTCGAATCAGGGGCAATATTTCCCTGGCGGAAGCCCAGAGCATGGGACTGGATATATTTCAGTATGACGCAGCTTGTAATGGGGCTGAAGACTATTCAGAACTGGCGAGTGAAGTGGTACGTCGTACTTCAGAACTGGTGCAGTCGTAAGGGGTAGAACCGTTAACTTTTGAACACGTGGCAAAGCGATTTTTACATACAATTGGAGAGGCTTTTGAGGAAGATGTGTTGCTGGATGTGATCCCGCACAAACGACCTGCACGTCGCAAGCGCCGCCTAAGCCAAGCTCCTAACCCTACCACAGATGCCACCCTTGGCATGATCGATGAGATGTCAAAAGGTAGCCGGGGCATTTCCGAGAGAAAATCCACCATAAAAAAGCGAAAAAAGGGGTTCCTGGATGCCATTGGCAGTGCCATGGAAGATCCTTCTCTGGAGCAGGTCGCTGCTCGGCCGCCCCGCCGAAAAACTAAATCCCAAAGTGTGGAAACTCAACTGAGCCTAAACGTTGATGCTGCCATCGTCCGGAACATGAGAAAGCGTGCCCAGCAACAGGGCATGAGTTTAAAAGAAGCCGCCCAAGAAGCTTTTAAAGCGTATTTGGAGCAGCTTCAAAATTCTTAATGGGATAAAGTTAGTAAAACCCAACCTACAACCCCTCGTAACTAATTGATAAACAAATATTTTAATATAAAAATTAATATGACGGTATCAGATATAAAGTTGAGGTTACATGAACGAATTGAGCATATGACAGATTTACAGGTTCAAAAGCTTTATTCAATTTTTATGGAAAAATTTCCTGAGAAGAAGATGCCCAA
>JBCDIQ010000349.1:0-6054 GCA_039024295.1 Bacteroidota bacterium
AATGTGCAGTACAACTGGAACAATGGCAGCAATGACGCAAAACTAACGGTTTCCCAGCCAGGAGAATACGCTGTTACCCTGAATAGAGGACCTTTTCAGGCATCAGGTTCTATTGTAGTTGCCGAAAAAACTGCCTCCACTTCCATCAATGATGCGTTGCTTTCTGGATTGTCTATTTTCCCCAATCCTGTAAAAGATCGGGTTACCCTTGCATGGGAGTCCAACCTGGAGATTGAAGGCACCATTCGCCTTTATACACCCGAGGGTAAAACGGTGCTGAGCCGAGATGTTCGTTCAGATATCCAGGAAGTCCAACTGGAAACTACCCAACTGGCTTCGGGGCTGTATTTCCTTCAAATTCCCGTAGCTGGAACAAGCGTTACCCGTAAGTTGCTGGTTGAATAACTCCATTCTTCCTCTGCCGTAAGAAGGTATCGCCCCGCTGGAGCTTGTCCTAAGACTGAGATCTGTGCTACAAAGGTTACGGCTCCTACGGAGCGATATGCCTGACGGCTTCATCTTTAGGCTGATTTTTCTGTTTTATAGTCTTCCAAGTTAGGATATGTGATTTTTGATCGTTCGGGATTTTATGGGTCAACTCTCATCATCCTGTATAACATGTACCTCCGGTCTCCGACCGGAGATGAATACGCCGTTAGGATAACCGCGGTACAGGGTTCGTTACTCATCCTAATTTTCACAAAACTTGCCTTGGTTGACTATAAACACCCCCACAGGGTGTGGCACCTTGGTAGAAATAATTCATCCAGAACACAAGCTTCGGAGAAGCGATACCTTAAATTGCTGTTCTTATTAGCCTATGTATGGCACTAAGCTTCAGATTTATTACGAGGTTAAATCCATCCATTTCAACAGAGCGCGGGTACCCTTACCTGATTCCGTTCGGAAACTAGCCCCGATTGCCTCGGCCCGAGTGTGAATATTGGTCAATCCCATCCCTTGGGATGCCTGATTTGGGTCGAGGCCTTTTCCATTATCTTCCACGCTCAGATTAATGCTACTTCCTGTTTTGAGTAGCTGAACCGTCACTTCTGTGGCTTCGGCGTGCTTGATGACATTGTTGATCAGTTCCTGGGTAATCCGGTAAAAACCTACCTCTATGTGTTGGGGAAGACGGTTTTGGACCCCGAGGTTGTCAAAGTGATAGGCAAGCGAAGTCTGGGATAAGGAGCGTTGGAGCAATTCTTCCAGCGCAGATGGGAGCCCTTCTTCCGATAGGGTACGGGGCAGCATGGAATGAGCAATGGAGCGCAGCTCAGTACAGGCATCGTCCAGTAATTCCATCGCGTGGGTATAATCGGATTTGGTATCCGCTGGCAGATTATGGCTCAGTGCGCCAAAATTCAGCCGGGTGGCTGAAAGCGACTGTCCGATGCCATCGTGGAGGTCCTTGGCGATGCGGGAACGTTCCTGTTCCTGGGTTTCGATGACAGCTTTCAGCCGCAAGCTTTGTTGTTCGATGAGTTGCTCGTTTAGCATTTGACGCTGCTGCAACTGGGTCCGGTTGTAGAACAAGCCTCCAATGATTAAAAGGCCAATTATTCCGCCTAATAAGAGGATAATCCGTGTGTTTTGTTGCTGAATGTATAATTCCTGTTCTGCAATTTCCCGATCCTTTCTTTCTGTTTCATACTTGGTTTCCAGTTCGCTTACCTGCTGCTGGACCGTTTCATTTCGAAGCGAATCTTCTATTTCATTTGCCTTCCAGAGGTTGGTAAATGCTGCTTCATATTCCCCTAAATTCGCTTGTGATTGGGCCAATACCTCATAAGTAGAGCCCTCAACCACCGTTAGGTTATTTTCCCGGGAAATCTTAAGGGATTCATTCAAATAAGCTATTGACTCCTTGTCTCTTTTCAACTCATGCGCCACAGACCCCAGGTGCTGATAAGACAGGGCAATCCCATATTGGTTTTCTACCTCTTTGTAAAGCGCTACTGCCTTCTGTGCATATTCATAAGACAATTCAAATTTCCCAATTCGGCTGTGAGCAACCCCCAGGTTGTCATATACACCTGCTAAGTCTTTTTTATTGCCATTCTCAAGGTGAATGTTCATCGCCTTTTTGTAAAAAGCAATGCTGCTATCTGGTCTGCCCAGGTTGGAATTCGTAATGCCCAGGTTGTTGTAAATACCCGCTTTCACCACGTTAAAAACGGGACTGGTTTTGGGTAGCGCATACAGGGCTTCCAGGTAGTACCTTTCAGCTTCTTCCATTCGTTGGAGGGAATAAAATACGTTCCCAATATTTTGGAGCCCTCTTGCTACCTCCACACTATCCCCTAACTGCTCTTTGAGTTCAAGGGCAGCTAACAACTGCTCAATTGCCCCCTCATAATCCCCCATATACACCAGGACATTTCCTTTGTTGTTCAGGACAGCTGAAACACGCTCCAGATTTCCTATTTCCTGGTAAACCTTCAAAGCTTTTTCATAAAAAATCAGCGCGCTGTCAAGCTGGGAGAGATGAAAATGAGCGACTCCAATCATAATATGGCCTTTTCCAATGCCCATTTTCCAGCCTTCTTTTTCGGCGATGACCAACGCTTGCTGGGAATATTCCATGGATTCCCTCGGATCTATTTGCCACAAAAGCCACGACAAATAATACAAATGTCCCGCTGCCAGCGTGTCCTCCTTTAGGTTGGGCAGCTCAGCTTTAAGGCTGTCTATAATGGGAGTCTGCGCATTTAGGGTTGAAAGGGGGTAAGCTAAAAGCAGAATAGAGAAGAGGAATCGATGAAGCATAGGTTAACTACCGTTCGATGTTAATTTGCTGTGTTTTAGGAAGTATAAAAGCTGTTTTGAGTAGTGATCACACTTTTCAGGATTGATCCATCCACCTCAAAACTGCTCGCGTACCCTTATCTGATTCTGTTCGGAAATCAGCACCAATTGCCTCGGCCCGAGTGTGAATATTGGTCAAGCCCATGCCTTGGGATGCCTGATTTGGGTCGAGGCCTTTTCCATTATCTTCCACGCTCAGGTTGACGCTATTTCCTGTTTTGAGTAGCTGAACCGTCACCTCTGTAGCTTCGGCGTGTTTAATGACGTTATTGATCAATTCCTGGGTAATCCGGTAAAAACCTACCTCTATGTGTTGGGGAAGACGGTTTTGGACCCCGAGGTTGTCAAAGTGATAGGCAAGCGAAGTCTGGGATAAGGAGCGTTGGAGCAATTCTTCCAGTGCAGATGGAAGTCCCTCTTCCGAGAGGGTACGGGGCAGCATAGAATGAGCAATGGAGCGCAGCTCAGCACAGGCATCGTCCAGTAATTCCATCGCGTGGGTATAATCGGATTTGGTATCCGCTGGCATATTATGGCTCAGTGCGCCAAAATTCAGCCGCGTAGCAGAAAGCGACTGTCCGATGCCATCGTGAAGGTCTTTGGCAATGCGGGAGCGTTCTTTTTCCTGGGTTTCGATGATTGCTTCCAGTCGTAGGCCTTGTTGCTCAATGAGTTGCTCATTTAGTTTTTGACGCTGCTGCAGCTTGGTCCGGTTGTAAATCAGTCCCCCTATGACCAAAAGACCAATGATACCTCCTAAAAGCCCAATGATGCGTGTATTTTGCTGCTGGATTTTTAATTCCTGCTCGGCGATTTCCCGGTCTTTCTTCTCCGTTTCGTATTTGGTTTCCAGTTCGCTTACTTGTTGTTGTACCGTTTCCCCTCGAAGCGAATCTTCTATTTCCTGTGCCCGCCAGAGGTTGGTAAAGGCCGCTTCGAACTTGCCTAAATTTGCTTGTGATTGGGCCAGTATTTTATAGGTGTAGCCCTCAGTTTCTGTTAGGTCGTAAGCTTTTGAAATTTCGATGGCTTCATTGAGGTAAAAATCGGCCTCCTTGTCTTTCATCAAGTCGTGTGCAACTCCTCCGAGGTGCTGGTAAGCCAGTGCCAACCCACTTGGGTCACCCACCTCTTCAAAAAGATTGGCAGCTTTTTGGGCGTATTGGTAGGAAGTCTCCAGGCTGTCTATACGCTTATATGCAACGCCCAAATTGTCGTAGGTACCCGCAAGGTCTCGCTTGTTCCCATTCTGAAAATAGATATCCATTGCCTTTTTGTAGTACCCAATGCTGCTATCTGAACGTCCAAAATTGGAATTTATGATGCCCAAATTGTTGTAAATGCTCGCCACCAGATTAGGGATTGCGGGAGAGTTTTTAGGTAAGTTGTTCAGCGCTTTGAGGTAGTATGCCTCTGCTTCTTCTTTGCGGTCCAAGGAAAAAAATACATTCCCTATGTTAACCCAACCTCTGGCGATATCTACGCTATCATCCCCTTGCTCGACGATTTTTTGTGCATCCAATAGGTACTTGATGGCTTCTTCATGTGCTCCCATGAAGAGTTTGGTGTTGCCAATGTTGTTTAATACCGCTGAAATTCGCTCCTGATTTCCCGAAGCCTTGAATAGCGCGAGGGCTTTGTCGTACTCTATCAGGGCAGTATCATATTGGGAAAGCATGGAATACTCCGCTCCCTGCATGATATGGCCTTTCCCTATGCCTCTTTCCCAGTTTATCTTCTGGGAGATTTTAAGCCCTTGTTGGGTGTATGTGAGTGCCTCCCTGGGATCAATTTGCCACAGCAGCCATGACAAATAATACAGATTACCAGCGGCAAGGGTATCCTCTTTTAAGGTGGGCACCTCCGCTTTGAGGCTGTCAATAAGAGGCGTTTGGCCTGATGAAGGCGTACTCAGCCCAATACCGAAGAACAGGAAAATTATGAGGTTGCGATACATGATTATTTGACATTACACATTCCTAAAATTAATAAAGTCCAGATAAAAAACATAAGCCCGCCCCTTGTGGGACGAGCTTGTCGGCTGGAAAGGGCATTAAAAAACCGAATGTATTCTTTGAGGTGGTAGGTGTGAGGCTTTAGGTGATAGGCTTTGGATAGAGATATCAAATTCTAATTCCCTAAAACCTAATACCTATTGCCTTTTACCTGATCCCCACCACCTTTTGCGCCACCTTACCATCCTCGGTCAGAACCCGGAGGAAGTATTTTCCCTCTGCAAGATGAGATACAGATAATGTAAGCTCGTACTGCTGGTTCAAGTTGTACTTGGCTACCTGATGGCCTTGCAGGTTGAATAGCACCACTTCTGCCTTGGTAGCCATCGGGAGTTGCAAAGTAAGCTGGGTGGATGCCGGGTTAGGAAATACTATCACTTCTAAGTCCAGAGATGGCGTCCGTGTTAACTCGACTACAGTTGAGTAACTGAATTGACCATCCACATCTACCTGACGCAAGCGATAAAACAACCTGTTGGCCTGTTGCAGATTTCCAGATAAGACCTCGGCATCCAGGTAGTGATAGGCAGTTACTGTTTGAGTGTTTCCTTGGCCGTCAACCTGACCGATGGGCTGATATAGTTGGCCGTCTACGCTGCGTTCAATTTGAAAGAAGTCGTTATTTTGCTCAGTAGCGGTCAGCCAGCTCAATTCTGCCCCTTCATCCGTCCATTCGCCTTTAAATGCGAGCCATTCTACTGGGAAGGTACTGCTGTTACAGTTGGAAAGTGGGCATTGGAATACCCCACCGTTTGCTGCACTGATGTAGGCAATACATCCGTTAACTGAAACATCTGTCAGACGAGCCGTTGTACCTATGGAGTAAAGCACCCAGGTGAGGCCACCGTCAGTGGTAACTAATACCACTCCGTTGTCTCCAACTGCTACGGCGTTATTTGCATCAATGCAATAAACTGCGTTCAGGTGGTAGGTGTACCCAAGGTTAACCCGTGTCCATGTGGTGCCGCCATTTGCTGTTCTTAAGATGGTTCCACCATCACCTACTGCAAATCCAAAATCGGGATCAGCGAAGGCAACCGCATTTAGGCGCGCATTGACATTGGATGTTTGAGGTACCCAGGCAGTGCCATTGTAATAGCAAATGATGCCACCGCTACCAACTGCCCACACCCCAGGACCGCTACCATTGCCTAATCCAAATACGCCATAGAAGGTATTAGTTACACCGGTGTTGAATGGCACCCAGGTGGTTCCGTTGTAGTAACAGATC
>JBCDIQ010000350.1:0-6019 GCA_039024295.1 Bacteroidota bacterium
ATGAAACATCATTAGTTAAATAATAGAAAATTTGTTATTTTACGTAGCTATTCATTAGAAAATAGCCACCACGCAATACGACTATCAAAATCCTAAAAAACGGCACGTATAAAGTGCCTGTGTTTACTTGTATTAAAAATAGAAGTAGAAAAAAGTGATGGACGAACAACCAGCTATTTCGCTATCTGATGGAAATCAAACCTCTCATGCTCACTCATCTGAACCTTCTTTATACCGTCCAGAATTTGAACACGATGCCTGCGGTACAGGATTTATCGCTCAATTAACCGGTGATCCTTCTCACCAAATCGTCCGAGATGCACTTTCCATGCTTTCGTGTATGGAGCACCGAGGCGCGTGTGCCCATGATGGAAAAACAGGAGATGGGGCAGGTATTTTACTCCAAATACCCGATACCTTCTTTAGAGAGGAGTGTAAAAAGCTCAAGATAAACCTGCCTGATTTTGGGTCCTACGGCGTAGGCATGACCTTTTTTCCTGGTGACCTAGACCAGGAGAAAGTCTGCCGTAAGTTAATGGAAACCTATGCAGCCAAATTTGATTTACAGTTACTGGGGTATAGGGAAACGCCCACCTTCGCCGAAAAAGCAGATCTGGGTCGGGAAGCCCTAAAGCATGAGCCCCATATTTGCCAGCTATTTATTGCTTCCACTGCCGGTTTGACTCACGAAGCACTTGAGCGGAAGTTGTACGTATTCCGAAAAGCAGTCTCAAAAGCCATTCGCAGGGAAGTCCCGGAAATTGGAGATCATTTTTACTTCACTTCTCTTTCGTACAAAACCATTGTCTACAAAGGGCAATTTCGCACCCACCAGGTAGGGCCATTCTTCTCTGATTTACAGGATGAGCGCGTGGTGTCTTCCCTTGCAATGATTCATTCCCGGTTTTCCACCAATACCTTTCCTCAATGGCGACTGGCACAACCTTTCAGGTATCTCGCCCATAATGGCGAGATCAACACCATCAAGGGCAACATCAACTGGATGCAAGCCAAAGAGCATATCATGGCATCCAATGTTTTTTCGAAAGAAGAGCTGGACTACATCCTGCCCATTTGCAACCCTCACTTTTCTGATTCCCGAAATCTGGACAGCATTGTTGAGTTGCTCGTCATGTGCGGACGGAGCCTTCCCCATGTGATGATGATGCTCATTCCCGAAGCTTGGCAGCATCACGAACACATGGCACCAACGCGCCGGGCCTTTTATGAATACCATTCCCTGCTGATGGAACCCTGGGACGGCCCAGCATCCATTTGTTTTACCGATGGAAAGCTGATTGGGGCTACCCTCGACAGGAATGGACTCCGGCCATCCAGATACGCTGTCACCAAGGATGGGCGCGTGATCATGGCTTCGGAGGCAGGTGCCCTGCAATTAAATCCAGCAGAGGTAGTAGAACGTGGTCGTTTGCAACCCGGCAAAATGTTCCTCATTGACCTGGAAGCTGGAAAAATTCTTAAGGATGAAGAGGTAAAGCAGGCCATTATTCAACAAAAGCCTTACGGAGAATGGCTGGCCCAGCGTAAAGTTCAGCTTCAAGAGCTTTCCGTCCTCCTCAACGGGCACGGACCTTCGGCTGATACCCTGGTGGCACGTCAACAACTGTTTGGGATTACCTCTGAAGAACTTAAAGTGGTACTCGCGCCAATGGCCGCGAATGGCAAGGAGCCCATTGGTTCCATGGGGAGCGATACGCCCCTTGCAGTGCTTTCTAACCAGAGTCAGCACATATCTCACTACTTTAAGCAGCAATTTGCCCAGGTGAGCAATCCCCCCATTGATCCCATACGGGAAAAGTTGGTGATGTCGCTGAAATCCTGGATCGGAGGCTCCAAAAACCTACTCGATGAGACTGCCTCTCATGCCCATCACATAGAGCTTAATGGCCCTGTACTGTCCAACCTAGATATTTCCAGGCTGAAAGGGATCAGACATCCCCATTTTAACTCGCAACTCCTCCCCATCTTCTTTGAGCCAGAGGAATCGTTGGAAGCAGCCCTTCATCGGGTATGTGAAGCTGCTGAACGGGCGTTGCAAGCAGGCGTCAACCTGCTCATCTTGTCAGATAAATATCTACAGGAACACCAAGTACCTATTCCGGCCCTACTGGCCACCGGAGCAGTACACCATCATTTGATCCGGCGACGACTCCGGTCGGAAACAGCGCTAATCGTGGAAACAGGGGATGCACGTGAAGTACACCATTTCGCCACTTTGATTGGCTATGGCGCAGTAGCTGTCAATCCCTACCTGGCCTTGGAGAGCATCACCCACTTGAGCCAACGTCATCCGAAATTAAAGGAGCACTCAGTCAGTGATTTACACCAAAACTACATCGACGCTATTGAAAAGGGGCTGTTGAAGATTTTCTCCAAGATGGGGATTTCTACCGTGCAGTCTTACCATGGGGCACAGGTATTTGAGGTGTTAGGCATTCATAAGGAGGTGGTGGATAAATGCTTTACCGGAAGCATTTCCAGGATTGGAGGCATAGGATTTGACGGCATTGCACGGGAAGCTTTAACCCGCTATCAAGTCGCTTACCCTGAACAGGCAATCCCAAAGAAAAGACTGGAAGTGGGCGGTTTGTACCAATGGAAACAAAATGGAGAAGCCCACCTGTTCAATCCTGAGACCATTCACCTGCTTCAGTATTCTACTCGCCGCAATGATTATGGCCTGTACAAAAAATATGCTGCCAAGGTAAATGAACAGCTGGAAAAGGCCGTGACCCTGCGGTCGCTATTTGAGTTTACTGGGAAAAACCCGGTTCCGATCGAAGAGGTAGAACCGATAGAAGCAATTTTCAAGCGATTTGCTACAGGTGCTATGTCATTCGGTTCATTGTCCCATGAGGCACACAGCACCCTGGCCATTGCCATGAACAGAATTGGTGGCAAGAGCAACAGTGGAGAAGGAGGCGAGGACCCTATTCGTTTTCCCAAAAAACCCAATGGGGACTGGGAGCGCTCCGCCATCAAGCAAGTAGCTTCGGGACGGTTTGGGGTTACTTCCTACTACCTGAGCGAAGCAGAAGAACTACAAATCAAGATGGCCCAAGGGGCCAAACCAGGAGAGGGAGGGCAATTGCCTGGCCACAAAGTGGACGAATGGATCGGAAGAGTTCGGTATTCTACGCCAGGTGTCGACTTGATCTCTCCCCCACCCCATCATGATATTTACTCCATAGAAGATCTGGCCCAATTAATTTATGACTTAAAAAATGCGAATCGCGAGGCCAGAATCAGCGTAAAGCTGGTTTCCAGAGCAGGGGTAGGCACCATTGCCGCTGGCGTGGCTAAAGCCCATGCAGATCACATTTTGATTTCTGGCTCAGATGGAGGAACCGGCGCTTCCCCGCTCAGTTCCATCCGACATGCGGGCCTCCCCTGGGAATTGGGGCTGGCGGAAGCTCATCAAACATTGGTTCGAAATAACCTCCGCAGCCGTGTGACTTTACAGGTGGACGGCCAGATCAAAACTGGCAGGGACATGGCCATTGCAACGTTATTGGGTGCAGAAGAATGGGGAGTTGCCACAGCAGCTTTGGTGGTGGAAGGGTGCATCATGATGCGAAAGTGCCACTTGAATACCTGCCCGGTAGGCGTAGCTACCCAAGATCCAGAACTGCGGAAAAAATTCGAAGGAAAGGCTGAACACCTCGTCTCATTTTTCCATTTCCTGGCACAGGACTTTCGGGAGCACATGGCTGCGTTGGGGTTTCGTTCTGTGGACGAAATGGTAGGACAGGTAGACCGCCTCAAGGTTCGAGAGGAGTTACCCCATTGGAAGTTCACCCAACTCGACCTGTCTCCCATCCTATACAAGCAGCCCGGCACCAGATTATTTAAATCTGAGGATCAAGACCATGGACTTGAGCATGTCCTGGATCAACACCTTATCCAGCAAGCGACAGAGTCCCTGGAATGGCAAACGCCTGTTATCCTTCGACATACAATTGCGAATACGGACCGGGCAGTTGGGACCATGCTTTCGCATGAAATCAGCAGGCGATACGCGGAACAAGGGCTGCCTGAAGGAACCATTCATTTGCAGTTTTCAGGCTCTGCCGGGCAAAGCTTTGCTGCCTTTGGGGCAAAGGGTATCACCTTCGAACTCCAGGGCGAGGCCAATGATTACCTGGGAAAAGGCCTTTCAGGGGCACAGGTAGTCGTTTACCCCGACCGGGCCTCCTCCTATGTAGCCGAAGACCAAGTAATTGTAGGGAATGTGGTGCTATATGGTGCTACCGCCGGAGAAGTATTTATCAGAGGGAAAGCAGGGGAGCGATTTGCTGTGCGTAACTCTGGAGCTACGGCAGTAGTGGAAGGCGTGGGCGACCACGGCTGTGAGTATATGACTGGTGGAAAGGTAGTCATCCTTGGAGCTACAGGTCGCAACTTTGCGGCAGGGATGAGCGGTGGAATTGCCTATGTATATGACCCTCAAAAAGTACTCCTGGCTCGATGTAACACAGAAATGGTAGACCTGGACCCAATGGGTCTGGAAGATGTTCAGGAGCTTAGGAGGTTGTTATCACGTCACCAGGAGCTAACCGATAGCCCTGTGGCAGAACGTTTACTCCGAGACTGGCCCTTACTTTCAGAAGTATTCGTGAAAGTGATCCCTCGCGCCTACAAAGCCGTTCTTGCAGAACAAACTCCGGACTCCAAGGTGATGCCTGCCCGCTTTTTCTACAATTTCCCTCAATCTGAAGCCTACAAACCTCATGGATAAACATCGCGGATTTCTACAATTTGACCGACAGCTACCAGATGCCCGACCAGTTGAACTACGGGTAAATGACTATAAGGAGTTTGTGGGAAAATTCTCCCCGGAGACCAGCAAAGAGCAATCAGCCCGCTGCATGGATTGTGGCGTTCCTTTTTGTCACGGCGGGTGCCCTTTGGGGAATAACATCCCCGATTTTAACGAGGCAGTTTTTGAAGAGGATTGGGAACGGGCATTCGAAGTACTAAATGAGACGAATAATTTCCCGGAATTTACCGGGAGGATATGTCCTGCCCCTTGTGAGAGTGCTTGCGTATTGGGCATCAACCAAGCACCCGTAGCGATTGAGTATATTGAGAAAACAATTGCAGAAAAGGCATTTGAACTGGGTCTCATCCAGCCTCATAAGCCAACTATACAAACTGGTAAACGAGTTGCTGTTGTCGGATCTGGCCCTTCAGGCATGGCAGCGGCGGCCCAGCTTAACCAGGCTGGTCATGAAGTAGTTGTTTACGAACGCGATGCTCAACCGGGTGGCCTGTTGCGCTACGGCATTCCTGATTTCAAGCTGGAAAAGTGGGTGGTAGAGCGGAGGATCAACCTACTGAAAGCAGAAGGCATCACCTTTACCTGCAATACCGAAATTGGCCGTGACATCAGCTTTGCAGAATTACATGATTCGTATGATGCCATTTTACTGGCAGGTGGGGCATTGAAGCCTCGCGACATGGCTCTGCCCGGCCGGGAGTTAGCAGGTGTCCACTTTGCTATGGATTACCTCACCTACCAAAACCGCCGGGTGACAGGCGAATGGCAAAAGGATATTCCTGAAATCAACGCCAAGGGCAAACATGTGTTGGTCATCGGCGGTGGGGACACTGGTTCTGATTGCATTGGTACGGCCAATCGTCAAGGGGCGAAATCAGTCACCCAGATTACCTGGGGCAACCAGCCCCCAACCGAACGCACCGCAGATAATCCCTGGCCCCTGTGGCCCATGGTGCTAGAGACAACCTCCTCCCACGAAGAAGGCTGCGAGCGTTCGTGGAATGTGCTTTCCAAAGCCTTTTTAGGAGACAAAAACGGTCAACTACGCGCCCTCCAAACCGTGGAAATCGAATGGTCGGAAGGCCGCAAAAGCTATCGCGAAATTCCCGGTACAGAAAAAGAGCTCCCCTGCGAACTGGCCTTAATTGCCGTGGGCTTTGTGCATCCGCTCCACGAAGGCATGTTGGCAGAAGCCGGCGTGGCCCTTACGGACCGCGG
>JBCDIQ010000351.1:0-6001 GCA_039024295.1 Bacteroidota bacterium
ACCGAGTTACTCCCAAATAAAAAAGCCCACCAAATGTAATGGACTTTTCATGGCGCAGCGGAGAACAGGATTCCCAACCTTCCCGATTTTGATCGGGACGCGCTAACTAGCAGATATACCAAAACAAAAAACCAGTTCATTTGAACTGGTGTTTGTGGCGCAGGGGAGAATCGAACTCCCGACCTCAGGGTTATGAATCCTGCGCTCTAACCTTCTGAGCTACCGCGCCGAATGGTTTGCAAATATAGCTACTTTCTCTTTACGCAAAAATTTTTTTGGTGTTGGGTTTACCTTTTTCAAATCAGGCATACTCATGTAAAAATGGGCACATTTCACACGTGTTCGTTTTCCTTTACCTAAAAATTTTAAATGCAAACATTGACCATGAAACTGTTTCAATTCAAAACGTTGGCCCTGCTGGCCGCAATGATGATGCTGATCGTAGCTGGCTGTAACGTAGACAGCGACGACGAGCCCGAACCAGATCCCTCTGGTGGAGACCTGAGCCAGGTGCAAGGGACCTGGGTGCGTGTTGAGAGTAACAACCCTCAAAATGATGGACTTGAAGTAACTGTAACTAATGACAGAGGGGTGGTAACAGCTGAACCACGAAATACATTTGTGATTGGCTCTGTAAAATGGAACGATATTACCTTCGCTACCACAAATACCTACACGTATCAAGAACTTGGTAGTGACGGAAATTACTACGAAGCAAGTATGTCTGTACTGAGTGATTCTGTACTGAATTTGAGTGTGGTTTCTTCAGGTGCAGGAAACATCCAGAAATGGATTCGCAAAGGAACTGGAGGAGGTGGTGGCTCTACCCAGCCTATTACACTAGATTGTAATTTCTTCACTTCTGCTCAAACCCTTACCAACAATGCTTCAGCGATAGATTACATTGTACCAAACGGTTGCGTACTAGATGTAACTGCTCCTATGACAGTGGAACCAGGGGTAGTGATCCAGTTTGAAGAAAACTCCGGTATTGGAGTTTATGATCAGGGATCTATCAAAATGATAGGTACTGCTGCTCAGCCGATTGTATTCCAAGGCGCGGTAGATGTGCGGGGATACTGGAGAGGTGTTCACATTGAAACCAATTCATTTGAGAACCAGTTCAACCACGTTACCATCAAAAATGCAGGTTCCAATTATGTGTACTGCTGCAACGATATCGCTTCTGTATTCCTGAAAGGGGGAAAGCTAAGTATTCAGAATACTACCCTCAGCAGTGGAGAGGGACATGGACTCTATGCTAACGCAAGTGCAGAACTGGCCACCTTCGAGGCTGTGACCATCACCCAACATGATGATTACCCTATGTCTATTGCCCCTAACCGCATGGACGAATTAGATGGTACTGGTTCAGACTTCACTGGTAATGTAGATGATTTTGTGGAACTGCTCAATGGAGATATTACCCAGACAGTTACCATGAAAAAGATGAACGTTCCTTATTTGCTCAACAGTACCTCACTGGATGTAAGAGAGCCCCTCACCATCGAAGCGGGAACCGAGATTGAAGTACCTGAAAATGGGGGTATCGGGGTAACAGGACAAGGAATACTTAGTGTAAATGGTACTGCCTCTCAGCCAGTGAAGATTCGGGGCCTGCAGCCTTCTAAGGGTTATTGGAGAGGTATCCACATCGAAACCAATAGCGGAAGCAACCGCTTGTCTTACATGGAGATTTCGGATGCAGGTAGCAACTATGTTTACTGCTGTAACACGATAGCAAGTGTCTACCTTGATGACGGACAATGCGCCTTTGACCACACCACTATCAGCAATGGTAAGGAGTACGGTATCGCAACCAAAACAGATGCTAACTTTAGTAACTTCAATGCTGTGAATATCACTACTCATGATAAGGAACCCATGCGTGTTTCCATCATACAGGCAGGTCAGATAGACGGCCTTGAAAGTGACTTCTCAGGAAATACGCGTGACTTCATTGAAATCTACAATAGCACTGCTGACGAAGTAGTCACCATAGAGGAAATTAACGTCCCATACCGCGTAGCAAACAATGTAGTGATTGACATTGAGGAGCGTGTGAACATCAAACCAGGGGTAGACATGGCCTTCAGTGAAAATGCTGGAATTGGCGTATATTCCAATGGTGCACTTAACGCTGTAGGCACCAGCTCAAAGAAGATCACTTTCCGTGGTGCGGAAAACACTAATGGATACTGGAGAGGAATCCACATTGAAACCAACAGCACTTCAAATGAAATTCGTCATGCGATCGTAGACAATGCAGGTTCAAACTATGTCTACTGCTGCAATCAGAAAGCGAATATTATGCTGAAAGGTGGTCAGGCTACCGTTGCCAACTCTTCAATCAACAGTAGCGGTGGATGTGGCATCTATGTAAGGTCTGGCGGGGTTCTCACTGAGTCTGGCAATACTTTCTCAGGCAACACAGACGGAAACATTTGTCAATAACTTATTGGTAAAGGAGGCTGCCGAAAGGCATGCTGCTTGGCTCCGCCCGGTTTTCCGAGGCGGAGCTTTTTTAATAAGCTAACCCTGTCAGCGTTCAGAACCCTGACAGGGTTTTTACTATCTATCCAAGTTGAATGTATCCCAGGTTTCTATGTATCTTGTATAACAGAATTCCAATGGCCTTGATGCAACCCAACTTAAAGCGTGTTTCACACGCTCAATTGTTTCTGATATCCAAACCCGAATGACCATGGATCGAAGAGAATTTATCATCAAAGCAGGAATCATGGGCACCTACATACTTGCATCTGGCGGTTGCCAGGTCAAGCAGGACCTCCGAAAGCCAACTGCAGCTCCAGGTGTTAGTCTTACTGCTCCCAGAAAAGGGGAAGCGGTATTTGAATACCTCAACCGGATGAAAGGCGGTTTTGATCAGGAGTTGTACCGCCAGATTCTTGGGGCTGCGAACGCATTTAAGGAGGGAGATGAACTCCTGGGAGTTGCAGCTGATTCTGAAGAAACCCGGTCATTTGCGCGAACCTTGTTAAGAAACACCAAAATCAAGGAACTGGACCAGCATTTGGTATTCCAGGACGAAGTCTATGACCTGACACTCGAAGCCATTGACCCTGCAGCACAAGACATGGTCCAAGACTGGACCCTGCAGGGCTTGGTTCAATTCCTCCTTACCGCACCGGAAAAAGAAATTCAGCAGGTCATGCCAGGCCTGAGCAGTGATGTCATTGGGTGTGTGGTAAAATTGATGAGCAATGAGGAATTGATTCAGGTTAGCCAGAAAGTCTTCAATCCACTACCCGGCAGTAAAATTGGCAGCAAAGGCTACCTCAGTGCCAGAATTCAGCCGAATTCTCCTACGGATAATATTGACGATATTATCTGGCAGGTCTTTGATGCGTGGTCATTTGCCGTAGGTGATCTGGTATTGGGGACAAACCCTGTTTCAAGTGAACCAGAATCTGTAGCCCGGATTGAACAGGCTTTATTCGATATACTGGTGACATTTAAGTTGGAAGATACCCTGTCAAACTGTGTGTTGTCTCATATTGATATCCAGGCAGAAGTAGAAGGGTTTCAGCCCGGTACAACAGGCATCTGGTTCCAGAGCCTGGCCGGAACAGTGAATGCTAACCGCACCTTTGATGTTTCAGTAGAAAAAATGCTGGCCCATACCCGTCAGAGAACTGGCCAATACGCCCTCTATATTGAAACCGGTCAGGGAGCGGATTTCACCAATGGTCATGGGGAAGGCTTTGACATGGTGCTGCATGAATCGCGGAAATACGGATTTGTGCGAGCCCTGAAATCAAAGATGAAACCCGATCCCCAAACGGGACACCTGCCTTGGGTACATGTTAATGATGTGGCAGGCTTCATTGGGCCGGAGGTATTCAAATCCAAGGAACAATTGGTGCGCTGCTGTCTGGAGGACACCCTTATGGGCAAGCTCCACGGGTTGCCCATCGGGCTGGACATCTGCTCTACCTTGCACATGGACGTGAGCCTGGAAGACCTTGATTGGTGCATCGAGCAGGTGATGCCCGCCAACCCGGCTTACTTGATGGCACTGCCCACCAAGAACGATCCCATGCTGAGCTACCTCACCACCTCCTTTAGTGACCATGTGCGCATTCGTGAGCAGTTTGGCTATAAAATCAATGATGCGATGTGGGACTTTTTCCAGCAATTAGCAGTCATTGATGCTAACGGGAATCCAACCGCCAATTTTGGAGACCCCATTTGGGTGTATTACCAGTACTTGAAAGCCAAAGGCGAAAAGCGTTCGAAAGCAGATATTTACACCGAAGGCAAACAAAAAATAGCAGAAATTCAGGACCGTGGGGTACCCATTGCCCAAGGATATGGGGAGAATATCTGGGACCTGGAACCTGAGCTAAACCGCCAGGTCCATCGGTTGTACGAGGATGCCAAAGAGAGCATTTGGGCTGAAATAGAGCCTGAATTCCTTGCGGGTATTCCAGCTGCTATTCCATTGGTCACCCAATCTGCTGACAGAACAGACTATGTGTACCACCCGGAATCTGGTGAAAAGCTGAGTGCAGAGGCCATCATCCAACTTAAAGAATTGCGAAAGTCTTGGGGAACAAACTTGCCGGATGCACAACTGATGATATCCGATGGGCTGAATCCACGTGCCTTGATGGACGATGGCCACCTTACGCCTTTTCTCAAAACAGTAAAGGAAGAAATGAAAGCGGTGGGCAAGTCTTTGAGTAAAAACCCATTGTTTATTACCCACGGCAGGGTCCGTGCTGGCTATGCCTGTGGCGAAGTGCTTTTTAAAGATGCAGATCGGCCCAAAGCAATTCTGCACATCATTGGCGAACGCCCAGGTTCGGGACATCATAATTACTCCATTTACCTTACCGTCGCCGATGGCAAAACATGGGCCATTCCCGGCGAGGTGGACCACAACATTACCCGGGTGATTTCCGGTATTTCTGATACGGCATTGCCACCGGCACAGGCGGCAAAGGAGGCAGTAGGCATCCTGAAGAAGATGTTCGAAGGAGTGGAAAGCAAGGCTTAGGTCTATACCAAATTCTCTCGCATTTCGCCCAGTTGTTGATCGATGCTGTCATGCCGCGCGTTAAGTGCGTTTAACTGCTCAGTTTCAACGGTAAGCAGGGCGTCAAAGTCGGCAAACTTCCCATCAATTTTTGATTTGATGTTGCGGATGTAATCTTTCAACCGGGTATCAATTTCGGTTTTAAGCTGTTCGCGCCCTTTGGCGATTTCATTTTTAAAGCCACCGATAATTTTGTTTCGCTTGCTCATGACGGTAACACCTGCGAACAAAAGGCCAACAGACGTTAAAATGCCCCCGGTAATGTCAAGTGCCATTCCATTGGTTACCGCTGCCAGAATTACGCCAATGGTAGCAATACCGCTTCCAGCGGCAAGGTTTGGAGAAAAGGTACTGGCATCTGGAAAGGCCTCTGCTCCCACAAATTCATCCGTGCGCTTCATAAAGGCTGCGAATTCGTCCTGAAGCTCTCGCAACACAGCCCTTCTCCTGTCAGCAATATCGCCGAATACTTCGTGGCCGGAAGTCAGCAAGGTGGGGTTATTGCGAATTTTGAGGTCGATGATGCGGGCCATTTGCTGAATGCTTTCTGCAATGTCATCCACCCCTTCGTTCAACTCCTGGTCGAATTGCTGTTTCAAGTCCTTTTCCAGACGTTGGGTTAAATCATTCACCCAATTCTGAGCAGACTCCTGTTTGTTAAAGATGGACTTGAAGGATTTGCCTAGCAGGGTAAAAAAGCTCAGCCCTTCACTGAGTTCGGCGGTGTACGTTCCGGTTACCTTGTCGTAGCTCCTGAGCAGGCTTTCCACAAGTTGATCCACCTGACGAGCAGACCGTTCTTCTTGCCGATCTAATGAAACCTGTACATCCGTACGAAATTCCCGGTCTGATTTAAGCTGGACCGCACGGTCGTCCAGACCGCTTTGTATTTTTTCGTTTACTGCCCCAGCAAGCTGGAGGTTGTTTTCCAGTTTGAGG
>JBCDIQ010000352.1:0-5980 GCA_039024295.1 Bacteroidota bacterium
CACTGTCGGGGGAAATTCCCAAAACAGAACTGATTTCTTTCGAGGATAGGTTCAGCCGGACCAGCGCAATGAGCTTAAATTCATTTTGTGTGAGGTCAGGGAATTGTTGGCTCAGCTGCTTGATGAGATTGGGATGAACACTTTCAAAGTGTTTCCGAAAATCACGCCAGTCTTTATCCACTCGTAGGATCGAATCGATTTGTCGGGACAAAGCATCCAGTTTGGGACGGTGTTCTTTTGAAACTTGGGGTTTCAATTCCTTTAATTCTGCTTTTAGCCCGGAAATCAGTTCGTTTTTCTGGACAAAATTAAACGTATAGGAAGTGAGTTCCTGTTCTTTGGTGGTGATCACTTCTGCAAGCTGGGTACTTTTTTCTTCTGCCTGATTCAGGTCTTGCTGCTTTTTGTAGAGCCGTTTGTTTTGGCGTTGGAGAAGCCCCCATGAAATGGCCATGACCGCAAGGATCCCAAGCCCCAAGGCCAATTTGGTCAAGCGATCCGTGGTGTTTTTTTCCCGAAGCAGGTCCAGGTTTTTTTGAGCGATTTTTAACTCTTGTTCCTTTTCTTCAAATGACCGTTTGGCTTCCATTTGAGCGATGATCCTCGACTTTTCTTCATTAAACAGGGAGTCTTTAATGTTCAGGTACTGATCATAGTATTGGATGGCTTTTGTATAATTACTCGTCCGCACTTCCAGGTCCTTAGACGTATTGTATACCTCCTTCTGGATTTTTTTCAGCTGGTAAGTTTCAGCCAGTTCTCGACTGGAGGAGAGATACCTGCGGGCCTGGCCAATGTCATTTTTCTGTAAAAACGCCCAACCGATGTAATGGTAGTTCTCTGCAAGCCCTACATGGTCATTCCTGGAACTGCCTGCTTCAACCGCCAGTAGAAAATAGGAGATGGCATCAGTAAATTTATTTCGTTCCAGGGCAATTTTCCCCAGTTTGCTATTGGCCTCCGCAATCCCATACAGGAAATTAGTGGATTTATGAATGTCCAATGCTTGGGTGAGGTACAGGTAGGCCTGGTCAAATTCCCCTTGCCGGATCAGTAAATCAGCCATTTTACTGTACGTGGTAGCGATTCTCGAATCCTGACCAAGGCTACGGAAAATATCCAGTGCCTGTTCATACCGCTGCATGGCAATGTCATTTCGCACCTGATCCGCATAGGCCATGCCCAGGTTAAGCATGCTGTTGGCCATCCCAAGGGAATCTCCAAGAGCGGCATAATCCTTTTCTGCCTCCAGCAAAAACTTGAAGGACAGGTCCAGGTTGCCGCGTGCCCAGTGAGCTACTCCGATGACACGGTTGGCAAAGGCCTTTCCAGCGGGGTAGGGGAGAATTTTGGCAATTTCCAATGCCTGGATGCCATAGCGCTCAGATTGATTGGGATCTACAATCCAATACTCGTACCCAAGTTCATTGAGCAAGTCAACCTTTTCTTCATTCAAGGCTGTTTTTTGCTCGATGAGGGTTTTCAGGCTGTCAATTTTTTTGCGGTTGTCTCCCTGCTGGCCGTGTACCTTCGCCACCCATATCATCAGCAAACATATGTACCCAAGCGTTTTCATGAACAGGGAAAAAATAAACGACCCAATGTGATACCCTAACGAATGGCTTAACGGAAAGGAATTATTCGGTGACCTCTTTTTTGAGTTTTTGTGCCAGCTTTACCTGGGGTTCATCCAGCAAGGTCTCATCCAGCTCAATGTCACGAATGATCTCAGAAAGGGTTGCAATTTTACTTTCCAACGGAAAAAATTTGTTGATGACAATTACCTTTTGGTCCAATACCACGCAATATCCCCCCTTGAAATTGCCCTTTTCATACCGGATTTGGTACCCCTGACTTTTGAGGAGGTTCTGAAGCTTTTCCTGGGTGGTTCTGGTAGCGCGCATCTGGCAGTTTTTTGCGTGAAGATAGGAAAAATTGGGAGATGGTTTTGAAGTGCTAACTTTGCTTTCCGTGGTTTTATCAAAGATATGCGCAATTCCCGCCTTCTTTTCGCTCCCTTAATCTTTTCCCCTAAAGAATGGTTGACCAACCATGTGCTGGAGATAGACCATCAGGGAACTGTGCTCGACCTAAGGCCCAGATTGCCACAAGATCAGCCAGAGGAGTTTTCTGGAGCTTTATGCCCAGGTTGGGTAAATGCCCATTGCCACCTGGAGCTTTCGATGCTTAAGGGAATAATCCCAGAAGGAATTGGAATGGTCCCTTTTGTTTCAGAAGTGGTAGGGAAGCGCCAAAACTTCTCAATAGAAGAAATTCAAGCGTCTGCCCAAGCAGCATTGGAGCACCTGGAGGAAACAGGGACCAGGTTGCTCGGAGATATTTGCAATACGGACATTACAGCAGAGATCAAGTGGCAGTCGAATCGGGTACTGACACATAGTTTCATAGAACTGCTTGGATTAGTTCCCGCTAAGGCTGAAGCCATCACGAAAGCAGGAAGGGAATTGTTGAAGAGGTTTGAGGGACTATCGGCTTCCCTTACCCTTCATGCACCTTACTCTGTTTCAGAGCCCTTGAGAAATACCATTTATGCTAACCCAGGAAAAGTATTGTCGATCCATCTTCTTGAATCAGCGGCAGAAGTGGAACTCTTTGCAACTGGTAAGGGTCCTTTTTTGGACTTCTTTTCCGGTTTAGGAATTGAGTTTTCACCATTTGAAGCTTCCCATCCTACAGCGCATGTGTTGCAGGGACTTCCGCAGGATCAGCAGGTCCTCTGGGTACACAATCGATTGATGGGGGAGTCCCTCATGCTGGAAGTAGCTCTAAATTACCCGAATGCCTTCTTTTGTCTGTGTCCGAGGTCGAATCAATACCTCCATGGAAGTCTGCCTCCGGCAGAGCAGTTTTTACAGGTGACTGATCGGGTTTGTTTGGGAACTGACAGCCTGGCAAGCAACCATTCGTTGGATATTTGGGAGGAGGTGAAGTGCCTAAACGGGCATTTCCCCCAGATTGAGCTGCACACATTGATCAAATGGTCCACTTACAACGGAGCAAAAGCATTGGGGAACTTACAGGAGGCGGGTCGGTTTATTCGAGGAGCTCGGCCAGGTATTCTCCACTTAAATGGCATAAATCAGGACCTTAGACAGCTTACAACAGAATCGAGTGTGGAGCCTTTGGGATAATTCTAACATATCTGGGTTACCCTTGCCTGGAATTGCGCATAAAAAGGCAGTGATTTTCGTTATATTCTGGTGAGGCTGATGTCGTCTGAGACGACCAAGTATTCACATCTTTCTATGAAATCATTTGTTTTCCTCATCCTTCTCTTGGCTGCTCAATGGAGTTTTGCCCAACGTCCTCCTTATGATTTAGCTGCTGGATTTCGGACTGGCCCCACAACAGGGGTTAACCTCAAAGGATTTTTTTCTGACAATTCAGCTGCGGAAGGAATCCTGGGCTGGCGCCGAAATGGCCTTTACCTCGCAGGGCTGTATGAATTTCACCTTCCCCTTGCTGACCTCGACGGTAACCAGTTTTTTGTTTACCTCGGAGGAGGTGCACATGTTGCCCACCGGGAAGGGAGATGGTCACCTATTTTCGAGGACGAGTTCCGTCAAACTGATGTAGGCCTGGATGGGGTTATCGGGCTTGAGCTGGCCCTTGATTACCTTCCATTTGCCTTCTCCCTTGACTATAAACCAGGGCTGAATTTCAACAATCCCGATGTCTACTGGAATGACCTTGGCTTGTCGGTGCGTTTTATTCTGAAATAGGGACGAGTTAAACGCCTACTTTCTGCATCAAGGCTTCAATTTCCTCTACCTCACGAGGAATATTCGCCATCATGTCATGGGGGCCATCATGGGTCACCAGGATGTCATTTTCGATGCGGATTCCCATATTTTCCTCAGGAATATAAATGCCGGGTTCGCAGGTGAAAATCATGCCTGCTTCCATCGGCAGATAACGGTTGCCCACATCATGGGTATCGAGTCCGAGGAAGTGAGAAGTCCCGTGCATGAAATACTTTTTGTAAGCAGGTAAATCCGGGTTTTGGTTTTTTACCTCTTCCATGGTGATCAGGTCCAGGTCAACCAGCTCCTTGGTCATCAACTGGCCTACCTCCTTGTGGTAATCCTCGATCAGGGTTCCCGGCACCAGCATTTCGATAGCAGCCTTCTGCACTCGAAGTACGCTGTTGTACACCGCTTTCTGGCGATCAGTAAAGCTTCCGCTCACAGGTATAGTGCGGCTGAGGTCGGCGGAGTAGTTGGCATATTCTGCACCAAAATCCATCAGGAGAAGGTCTCCAGCCGCACAAGGTGCTTTATTCTCAATGTAGTGAAGCACGCAGGCATTGGCTCCACTCGCAATGATGGGGTCATATGCATGACCAGTGGCGCGTCTACGGAGAAATTCATGGGTGATTTCCGCTTCGATTTCATATTCGGTGACACCTGGACGCACAAATGCAAGGACCCGACGGAAAGCGTGTTCTGTGATGTCCATCGCAACCTGCAAGGCATCAATCTCCGGCTGGGCTTTTATGGCTCGTAAGCTTGTCAGGATAGGCGCAGCCCGGTGAATCGCATGTGCAGGAAATTGATCGGTGAACATCTGCGCCAATTTATGGCCCGAAGTATGCGTTGAAAGGCTGTTTCGCTCGTGTTCATTGATATCAAGGTAAACCGCGTCAAAATGACCTACCATCCCTCGTAATGCACTTTCCAATTCATCATACCAGCGAACAGTTTGCACGCCTGAAGCCTCTTTTGCCTCCTCCTTGCTGTATTTCCAGCCCTCCCAAGTTTGAATATGTTCATTGGTCTTTCGAATGAACAGCATTTCCTTCCATTTGGGATTGGGCGCATCCGGGAACAAGAGCAACACCACCTCTTCCTGGTCGAGTCCAGAGAGGTAAAGGAGGTTGCTATTTTGAACAAAACGGTAGTACCCATCTGCATTATTTGCGACCAATTCATTGGCGGAAAGCAAGGCAATGGTATTGGGTTTCATGCGGGCCACAAACCGTTTGCGGTTTTCGATATACAGGGATGCTGGGAGCGGATCGTACTTCATAGAGAGGGATTTTTAATAGGTTCAAATAAAGAAAATAAAATTCAGGGAAAATAATCCCTCGGGCTTTTGTAATAGCTAGAGATTTACTTAAATTTGCCACCCGAATCAACTAATAGGTTCATTGACCCATGGTGTAATTGGCAACACTACTGATTTTGGTTCAGTCATTCTAGGTTCGAGTCCTAGTGGGTCAACAACTAAATCCCCCATGTCACCACAGGTAAAAATATTTGCAGGGTCCGCCTCTACCTATTTAGCGGACAACATCTGTGATTTTTTTGGCTCTCCACTTGGTGAGATAGAGATACTTACCTTCAGCGATGGGGAAATGCAAGTATATTACCAGGAGTCAATCCGCGGTAAAGACATATTCCTCATCCAATCCACCTTTGCACCAGCCAAGAACCTGATGGAGCTGCTCCTGATGATTGATGCAGCCAAACGGGCTTCGGCCAATCAGGTGATCGTGGTTATGCCCTATTATGGGTATGCTCGTCAGGACAGGAAATTCAAGTCCCGCGTTTCTGTTGGGGCCAAGCTGATTGCAAATGTGCTTACGGCTGCTGGAGCGGACAGGGTGGTAACCATGGACTTACATGCCGGGCAGATTCAAGGCTTTTTTGATATTCCCTTGGATCATTTGGATGCCAGTGCGGTCTTTTTACCCTATATCAAAGCATTAGCATTGGATAACCTTTGCATTGCCACGCCCGACATCGGGGGTTCAAGTCGTGCAAGGAGGTATTCACAAAGACTCCCTGGTGCTCATCTGGCCATTATCGACAAGCACCGTACTCGTCCTAATGAGGTAGAGTCAATGAAGGTGATTGGAAATGTAGAGGGGATGAATGTGGTATTGGTGGACTGTGGGATATCTAGATGGGATATCCAGGTGGAATATCCAGGTGGAATATCTAGACATCCGGGTGGG
>JBCDIQ010000353.1:0-5976 GCA_039024295.1 Bacteroidota bacterium
AAAAGAAATTTAAAAATCCCTGATAAACATCTCATAATGAGGATATTATAAAAATATAAATGGCTGTATGTATTTGATTTATAAATAGTTAAGAAATTAGTTTCAAAGGTTCTGCTACATCAAAATAGTTGCAATTGTCTGGATTAGCATTCATATTTGCGCTTATATTTAATTAGTCTAAATAAAAATAATGCATCTAGCCACTGCCTCTTATTTAGGCAAGGTGCTGCCACCCTGCACAGTGAGCAACAAGGATTTAGATAAGCCAATGGCTTTCTTTCAATTCACCCTTATAAAGATTTGGGTATACTTCAAAACAGTATTATCCCCATTCTTTAAAACTCCCCTAACACTATGATGTATCTTTACCTACGTCAAGGCCATGTCCTTGTCATTTTTTTACTACTTCTTGCCACTACAGCCTTTGCCCAAACGGGTACAATTGTAGGCAATGTCACGGATGATGCAGGTCTGCCCTTAACAGGTGCTACTGTCCGGGTCAGTGGTAATACACTTGGAGCAGCGACTGACCAAAAAGGTAGTTTCACCATCTCCTCAGTACCCGTTGGCAAGCAAACAGTTGTGGTCACATTGATTAGCTTCCAACGTATCGAACGAACGGTATCCATAACTTCAGGTGGTGAAGCTCGCCTTGATGTCATGCTACCAGAAGATATCTTACAACTTACCGAGATTGCCATTACCGCTACTCGTAGGGAAGAGGATATTTCTAATACCCCAAGGGCCATTGATGTAGTTTCTCAAGAAACAATTGAATTCTATACTAACCAGAGTTCAGACCTCTCGGCAACCTTAGGTAAATTTGTGCCTAATTTTTCCTCCCCTTCCATTGGCAACAATGTTTTCTTAGCCACCCTTCGTGGACGCGCACCACTTTTTCTCCTTGACGGCGTACCTCTTCAAACCAACGAAGGATTACGTGGAGCTGTACTTGGAAATATTGATCCTTCAATGATTGAGCGTGTTGAGGTGCTTTATGGAGCTTCAACCATATATGGTGGTGGTGCCCCTGGTGGTGTTATCCAATTTTTTACCAAAGGTGCCAGTGAAAAGAAATTTGATGTTGATGTAAACCTGTTTTCACGAGGCTACCTTGTGAACCGCACGGTCCTAGATGATGAAGCGTTTGACTTCCGAACGGCAGCTACTGTTTCAGGTACAATTGGAAAATTCCGATACCTAGTAAATGGTTCATTTGAAACAACTAACGGTCAGTTTCGTCCAGACGGTCAGCGGATTGCGCCTAATGGTACTTCAAACTATGATGACTACTCAGTATTTGGAAAATTCGGCTATGACATAACTGCCAGACAGTCAATTGATCTTTCAGTTACCCGTACCTACCGGGAACCTAATGATCTCTTTTTTGCTCCAGCCCTTCGAGAAGAGGATGTGCTGGCAGATCCAGATGGAGCAGCGGCAGTGGCTGAAAGGGTAGAGACGGCATTTAGCTACGATAACCCTATCAGCCAAGAGTATACGGCCCTTAATTTGCAGTATGAAAATACCGCTCTTGCCGGAGGGGTATTTCGAATACAAGGATACTATTTTGACCTCAATTTCCAGCAAGGCGGTTCCGATATTCGTCCCTTTCTTATGCAGAATGGAGGAGGATTTCCCGATTCCTGGCCAGGCCTGTTCCAGACCAGCACATCTGCTACCCAGTATGGCGCACGCACCGAATATGTTCGGCCCTTCGGAGATCGTGTCCTGGTTACCCTTGGGGGAGGTGTGCTTCGGTCAGACGATGCAACGCCGGTTACCCTTTCTACGGATGAGCCCTTTGATGCGGAAAACCGATTTGACGGCGAGGGAGGAATACAAGACCAGGGAGCTCCATCGGAGTTGCTAAGTGGAGGTGCGTTTCTTCAGGCAGATGTTGATGTAACCAATAACCTTCGGCTTTCTGGTGGTGCTCGCTTTGATGTAATCTCGTTTGATGTGCTTCCTTTTATACCCACGTTTACAAGGGTACAACCCGGTGAGCAACGTCTCGGTGGCTCAGGTGTTAATTCTGGTCTTTCTGTCAACATTGGGGCTGCCTATGAGGTAGTTGAAGACATGACCCTTTACGCCAACTTTGCACAGGGCTTCTCCCTTCCAAGCCTCGCTTTCCTCGTGGTCAACGTGGAACCAGGGGTCGAAATTGAGGGTGATGAAATTGTCTCCCCACAGATTGTCAACAGTGTTGACTTCGGTATTCGGGGCAAGATTGGCAATACCTTCTCTTATGGACTTGCTGGGTTTTATGCCTTTTCAGAGGATGGAACACAAATCAGTTTTGTTGACTCCACAGGTTCTGGTGAGCGTATACAAGCACCACAAAGAAATTATGGTTTCGAAGCAACTTTGGAGGCTGCACCTGCCAAAGGTTTCCGTGTTGGAGCCACACTTTCTATAACAGAAACCGATGTTGACCCGGATGATGTTGGTACATTCCGACCAGCCTCAAGCGTTGAGGTCATCCCCTTAACAACCTCACTGCGTGCCTCATACGAGATTCCCTCAGTTCCTGGCCTTGTTTTCAGAACTGAATTTTTCTCAATCGCCAATCGTGACCGAGCCTTTTTACACCTGTTAGATTTGGATAATGATGGGGAACCTGATGTGGACGATAATGGAAACCCTGCACGTGCTGAACAATACAGACTTCGCGGATTCTCAACCCTTGACTTAGGGGCAAGTTATCAGTTTCCAAAAGAATGGCTGGGAAATGTCGGCGGCAGCCTGTCAGTTCAAGTGCTTAATGTACTTAATGAAACATATGTACCTCCAATTGATCAGCGTCAGTTTGGTGAAGTATTTGCCATCCGTCGTCGCAACGGGTTTGGCAGAAACTTTACCGTTACACTTGGCATTGATCTTTAGAAAATATTTTTGGTTTACGTATTTCGACTTTTCGTTTTTTGTTTGACTAGGTCCGGGGAGATCCCGGGCCTAGTTAGTTTTATCCTTTTGAGGTTTTAAATCAGTGAATGTACAATTCCGGGTAAATCTCGGACTTATGCGAACATTTTCAAATCCACCTAAGTTCCAATCTTCATGAAAGCAATCTGGAATGGAACGGTCATCGCCGAAAGTGACCACACAGAAATGGTAGAAGGCAACCATTATTTCCCAAAATCTGCCATCAAAAAGGATTTTTTTAAGGAGAGCAGCACTAATTCTGTCTGCCCCTGGAAAGGAACAGCTTCCTATTTTACCGTCTCCGTAAATGGGGAAGAAAACAAGGATGCCGCCTGGTACTACCCTGCTCCAAAAGATGCTGCTGCAAACATTAAGGACCATGTAGCCTTTTGGAGAGGGGTTGAGGTAACCGAATGAGGCTCCAGGCAAAAGGTCTTAGCAAGCGATACGGCAACCGGACAGTTGTCCAAGATGTATCCTTTTCGCTGAAAGCAGGGCAAACTTTGGCACTGATCGGAGGCAGTGGCAGTGGAAAAACGACCACCCTTCGCATGCTCAACAGGCTGGTAACCCCAGATGAAGGCGAGGTATACTTTGATGGGGTTTCTACTCGGGACATTCCGGGAGAACAGCTCCGCAGGAAAATGGGCTATGTCATTCAACAAACAGGGCTTTTTCCACATTACAGTGTTTTCGAGAATATCGCCGCAGTCGCACAATTGCTGAATTGGCCGCCAAGACAAATACATGAAAGGGTAGAACTACTTCTTAGCAAATTGGGGCTGAACCCAAATATCTACTGGTTTAAATATCCTGAGGAGCTAAGTGGTGGCCAGCAACAACGCGTAGGGCTGGCCAGGGCCCTGATGACAGACCCACCGATCCTGTTGATGGACGAGCCCTTTGGGGCACTTGACCCTATCACTCGCCAGGAAATTCGTCGCGAGTTCCTTTTACTAGATGAATTCAGGAGCAAAACCATTGTACTGGTTACCCATGATGTAACAGAAGCCGTAGAAATGGCCAATTACATTTGCCTCATGAATGAAGGGAAAGTGGTACAAATTGGCAAAGCCCGGGATTTTCTTTTCCGTCCTGCCAACGATTATGTTCGAGATTTTTTCAAGGAACACCGAATAGCACTTCTGATGGAAATGGTAACAATGGAAGAATTAGCCCAGGACTTACACTTTTCCAAACCAATGTACAGGGTGCCTTTAAAACCCCCACCAGAAAGAGATCCCAAATATATAACTGTCAAGAAAGCCTTTCAGATGATTGAAGAGGAATGTGAACCTGAAGAAATGCAATTAACACGAAAAAAATTACTATGGGCATGGGAATCGTGGCTTAGCAAAATGGAGGAGACTTATCCATAAAGGACATTTGAAGGAGGCTAATCCTTAAAGAAATCGGCCTTATTCAAACAAATGCTCGAACACTCCTTTTCAATTGGAGCATTCGACTTTCAGGCTTTCCAGATGCTAAGCCAGATTTATCCACAAAGAGAATATCAGAACGGGTAGACAGGGATCAATCGAAGTATTTTTTGTGCTTCATTTCAATATCTGCAGCCATATTTTTCGCACTCAGGTTCCCCAGATTTCCTGATTTGGACAGCATATCATGGGCTTGAAGGACCAATTGTCGCTTTTTCTTCTTGTTAAAAGCACCGGACATTTTTTCTGCAACTACATAAATCTAAGTCCCCATTTCAAAATAGCTTTGTGCTTTTGATTTTTTCGTTTCTTGCTCAAAAGCAATCCGCTCTTCCCGAATGCTATCAATCTGCGTACGAATCATCGCCTTTTCATTCTCCAACATCAGCAATTCATCATCTTTCTGGGCGATCACCCGGTCCTTCTCCGTAATGAGGTTGCTGAGGGTTACTACTTCCCGATCACTTCGGTCCAGGCGTGCTTTCAGGGTATCCAATTCCGTTTTGTATCCAGACACTTGGCGGCGGTACCGTGCCAACTGACGGTCAATCGCGGGGTTCTGTGTGTCCAATTCACTAGAGAGCATTTCCACCTGTGCCTTATTTTCTGCAAGGAGGCTATCCAGGAACCGAACTTTCTGAGTTGCTGACAAACGATCCATGTTATCCGCTCCTTCCAGGAATGCAATAGAATCTATGATGGCATTGATGGCATCCATTTCATCCATCAGGTTTTGCATCACTTCATTATTTTTTTGCTCAGAATCTTTCAAATTGGCCAGTTCTTCCTCCAAGGCAGCTACTCGTGCTTCGGCATCATCGCTGCAAGAAGAAAAAGAAAAAAGCAACACCAGGGAAATGATAGCAACGGTAAAGGCGTGATTCAAGTTCATTAGCTGAAGGTTTATTGAGGTATGGTTAAAGATGCTGCAACATACAATAATGTTACACACATCTTAAAAATTCGGAATTATTTTCTGGTTAAAAAATGCTTTTTTCCTAAACCCGAAATATTTCCTCTAACTCTTCCAGGGTATTGGCTTCCGTTTGTAAATCATGTGAAATACGCCCATGTTCCAACACCACAATTCGTTCGCACACTTCCGTGACATGGTTCAGGTCATGACTAGAAATCAACAACGTCACCGCATGGCTTTCCTTGAGTTCTCTGAGCAGGTTCTTCAGCCGAATTTGGGTGGAAGGGTCTAGGTTCGCAAAAGGCTCATCCAATATGATGAGCTGCGGATTTCCCATCAGAGCGGCAATGATACCCGCCTTCTTCTGGTTGCCTTGGGACAAATCCCGCAAGTACTTTTTCTGCTCCAGGATTTCTCCCTGAAAGAAGTCTTTGTACCCCGCAAGGAAATCCTGCACCTGCCCTTTGTCCAGGCCGCGTAATTCGCCTACAAAATAGAAGTACTCTTCTGGCGTAAAGAAATCAATCAGGAATCCACTGTCTAGAAATGCACCGGTGATGGCTTTCCAGTCATCTCGGCCCGCGACAGGATTTTCATTAAGCATAACCTCACCATTTGATGGCTTAATTAAGTCTAATAGCAGGCGAAACATGGTGGTTTTACCTGCTCCATTGTTCCCTACCAATCCAAAAC
>JBCDIQ010000354.1:0-5955 GCA_039024295.1 Bacteroidota bacterium
AGGAACCCCACACAACACAGTCATGATGAAGTAGCCAAGTGCAAGGGGAACCGTAAAGGAGAGCAAAAGAATCGCATAAGCCGATTCAACGAACGCGCACCCAAAAAGGGTAAAAATGGTACATAGGAGCAACAAGGTTGTGCTCAAGCGATAATTTTTCATGATTGGCAATCTGGTATTCCGTTAATCTTGGCATTCCAACTTGATTTCAAGTTATTTGTTATTGATATGGATTAAATTCTATTCTTTTGAAATCCCTTTCCTATGCAGATGAACCAATTGGGTAGGACTTCCCTAAAAGTATCGGCTCTGGGACTTGGCCTTGCAGCAGTGGGGCGCCCCGGTTACATCAACCTGGGGCATGGCCAAGACCTAGGAAGGCAATACGCGCCTTTGCAAATGGAGGCCAATGCCCATGCCCTGCTAGGAGCAGCCTATAAACGTGGCATTCGGTATTTCGACGCCGCGCGGTCTTATGGAAAAGCAGAATACTTTTTATCCACCTGGCTGGAAAAAGCACAGCCGCAGGATGCCACAATTGGTTCTAAATGGGGCTACACTTACACTGCAGGTTGGGAAGTAGACGCAGCGGTTCATGAAGAGAAAGACCATTCATTAGCGGTACTGGACCGACAATGGCAAGAAACACAATCACTGCTGGCAAACTCCCTTAACATCTACCACATCCATTCTGCTACTTTGGAAAGTGGCGTTCTGGAAAATGCGGAGGTACTGGCCAAGCTGGGGAAACTTAAAGCCGATGGGATTCAGATTGGGCTTTCACTGAGTGGCCCCCGCCAAGCCCATACCTTGCGCATGGCACAATGGTTGGAAGTAGATGGAGTTCCCCTTTTTGATGTGGTACAGGCTACCTGGAACCTACTCGAACCTTCTGCTGGTCCTGCCCTCGCAGAGGCAAGAGAATCTGGCATGGGGGTCATCATCAAAGAGGCCCTTGCGAATGGCAGGCTGACCTCCAGGAATACAGACATTGATTTTACGCCAAGTTTAACACTGCTGGAGGGAGAAGCCCGCAGGCTGCTAACGACGGTGGATGCATTGTCCCTTGCAGCCGTGTTGAACCAGTCATGGGCAGATGTGGTGCTCATCGGTGCTGTCCGCCAGGACCATTTGATCAGTAACCTGAAGGCCCTTGAGGTAAACTGGGATGAGGAGGCAAGCGAGAAGCTGAGCATTCTCCCAGAGCCTCCCGCACAGTACTGGGATACCCGAAAGAAACTAAAGTGGAACTAATGCCGAATGGATTCTTAGCTGTTGGGCTTACGTAAAAAATTTCGTCCTGTGGGGGTAAAATGCTTGATTTTAAGCATCTTAATACTATTTCCCCAGCCTTTGCATAGGTTAAATCAATTCTGCAGCAAAGGTTTATGCTTACATCGCTTAGACGAGTAGTAAGTCCCCATGTGGCTTTTTAAGCTGTAAATGATCGATGGAGAGAGGTTTCGCTCCGAAGGCAGTTTATCATCAGGATATTTGTAGTGCCCCTAGTCAGCATTTGTGATTTTTGACCGTTGGGGATTATGGGTCAACTCTTATCATCCTGCATGACATGTACCTCCGGTCTCCGACCGGAGATGAATACGCCGTTAGAATAACGGCGGTACAGGGTTCGTTGCTCATCCTGATTTTCACAAAGAGTATGCTTAGGAGTTCAGCTTATTTTTCTTCCACATGGGGAATGGCTGTTAGATGAGCTTAATGAAAATGGAGGCAAATCAAAATATCCTTTGAGTTTCACTTTTTCCTTATCCAATACAGCCCGTGCTTGCCATCTGCTTTTTTCTTGTGATAATATAGCCCTTTCCCGTCAGGCGTATAGGTACCAGCTTCTACGAAGCCATCTGCTTCCCCCACCAATTGGATATTTGTGAAAGGATCACTTATATTTTCCCGGGTCGCCACATAGAGGCTAGGTACTTTCCCTGGTATAACTCGCGTGAAACAAATATCTAATTCATCTGGAGTAACCGCAGCGGCATACTCTAATGCATCGGTATTGATGTTCCGCATGATTTCTGCATAATCATCTGTCCGGCGAAATTGACCGCCTACCTTACGAGCAATCACAAAATTGGCTTCATAGGGACCTCCATTGGCATCAAATGTACCATCAACAAAATAGAGGGTTTGACCATTTGCAGAAACCTCCACATCAAAGTTTACCCATCCAATCCTGTTTCTGGAAATATGTAGGACCAAGCCAGTGTCAATTAGGGTTCCATTGGAAAATATGCCTTGAGAAATGGAGGAAAAGGTCTGAGCATATGCGCCTGTATACACGTAAAAGAACACTCCGTTTTCATCCATCGTAGGAACTCCTTCCAGGGCAGGGGTGTTTACCCCTTCCAATTCTCCCTGATACTCGAAGGTGGTGTCATTTACATAGGTGCTCCAATGCAAGTTGGTATTGACATCAGGGGTATTAAGGTTATTGAAAAACAATACTTTCCCATCACGAGAAAGGAAAGGCTCCATGATTTCCCCTGTATATCCTCTCATACTCACACGTTTGGGGGAATGAAACTCAATTACTTCTTGTATCCCAGAATCCTCAGTTACCTCTTTATCTCCATCTGACCGACAGCCTGGTCCGAGTAGGCTGGCGATCCATATACCTACCATTAGCCATTTCATGTTTATTCCTTTTATCATGTCAACATCCAACAGACAATCAAAAAGGTGATAACCCCTACTACGGTTGTGAATCTACCTGCACCTCTCGACCGGACCCATCCAGAAAGGGAGATGACGACCGACAGACAGATAATGCCTATCATGAATAATACTCCTCCAACTGCTCTGGGAGTATGCAGGTCGCTCATGGTGAAAGGTAAGGGATACCCTTTGGTGGTCATCATGAAAATCTTGGTCATGGAAAATATACATGCCAAAAAACAACCAGCAGCAAGGGTAGAAGCCCTAAATAGGTAGGAGATAACCTTCTCTTCAGATTTATTCATCATTAAGGTGGCCAATACAGCAATTGAAAAGCCACCGAGCAAGGAACTGATGATCAACAGTTGATTGGCAAGAGCATTCCAATATTCCAAAGAGGGTTCTATCATACGGACGAATATTGACCTCCAATATACGGAAACCCCTTCATTAGGTGATTGGCCTATTCCTCCTTTATAAATTGATAGGCCAGCTGGGCATAGAAGGGCCATGTATCGGCATGTTCAACAGGAATTTGTACCCAGTTTTTCATGGGCTTTGCATTCTCCATTGGGCTGAAGAAGGAAGCACCCGGAAGTTGAAGGGCTTCCTCATTGACCTCCCCGTACAGCTTGCACACGATTTGATCTTTTACAAATAGGAGAAACGGTTTCCTGCCAATCTTGAAGCAAGGGACCCCAAGTATGGAACTTCTTTTGTTGCCAGAAAGGTCCTGGCCAATTTGATCAAAAAGGTCTGATTCCATTTCTTAGGCGATCATTGAATGTCTGCATAAGGTACCTCTTTCAACCCATTGGGCTTAAGGAATACATTCCCTTCCTGGAAATCAAAAATGGTGTTGAACCTTTTCAGAAGTTCATTCCCAACGATATGAATAGGAAACCTAGCAGGATTAGGGGTATTCAGCAGCAAGACGGGAACGCTGTCCATACACACAGTTCCCATACACACCTGATCTGTCATTACCACCTGATTGATGAATTCATCTCCGGCAGAGTTCTTCAATTTTTGCTCTTTCAGCACCGGGAGGTCTTTGGGAAAATCAATTTCCTGCCGTAGATCTTTGTCCAGAATCAAGGCCCGCTGAAAACCAGAATCAAACAAGAAGGGGCCTTTATACTCCTTGCCGTTCACCTTTATCGTTCCATTCACGCTGAACAGGGTGTGCGTATACATGATCTTTAACTTCGTATACCCCTCGGGAACCTCGCTCAGTTTCTCGTGAATTATCATCAATTGTCGATCGTAATTCAGTTCCACTACCCTGCCCTCGAATAGATCCCAGCCAAAATGCCCATCGGTTTCTTTGGGACCAATCCTTGCCGAATAGAGGGAAAGGCTGTCCCAATTGCGCTTCCCAAGCTGAAGAGAATTACCATCGCTGATGTAGGCAATTGGCCCATCTTCTATCTTGGCCTTGGTGCTGTCGGGCAGGGTAAGCTTCTGTAAAATTGCTTCCCGCCTCATGACCAGTTCTGTCCCTCCTGTATCGAAAAATAAGGTGATGGTATCGCGGCCATTTAGGAGGGTGGTGAACTTGATGTTATTGCCTTTGGTAAGCTCAAATGGGATGGTATCAGAGATGGAATAAGGCAGTTCTTCCTTTTCTGACTCAACGGGAGCCTGGGCAGTTATGGACGGAATCGCTACGAACCATATGAGGTAAAGGCCAAGGGGGAATTTCATGTTGGAGAGATTTATTCAAAAGGAGATTAGTGCTAGGCTTTCTAACAGACAAGCGTAACTATCACAGGATGCTTGGATCGGTACCAATTGGCCTGATTACTGAAATATCAGCACACTTTCTGAACATTCCACTCTCACTTCCCTGAATCGGTCTTTTCCAATTCTCTAATTTTCTCAACCATCTTGACCGCATTTTCATTCTCTGGATTTAATTCCAACGATTTCCGGTAATGCTTGAGAGAATTCTTCCAATCTTTGTGCTGGAAATACGCCTCTCCCAAGCTGTCGTATAGGTTCGCGTTATTGGGCATTAACTCGATTCCGTATGAGAACATTTTGATCGCCCCTTCAGCATCCTGCTTGTAATTCAGCCACTCATACCCCAGCTGATTGATGACCATGTCAAAACCGCTATTTGTTAAGTCCTCCTCGGTAAATTCCTGCCCTTTCAGGTACTCTTCGATCCATTTTGAAGGGTGATCAGGGTTGTTGTAGGTCTCATAAAACTGGTAACCAGCAGACTCTTTGGGAAATAATTCTGCAATCATGGTACGGTGATTCCCTTTTGTAAACTCCTGTTTGAGGTCCAGTTCCACATATTGTTCAAAGTCATGCAAGAGGTGTACCCTAACTTTCAGCTCATTGAGGTCATAAATGGTGGAGTACTGGGTATGGGCGATATTCGCCTGTGCAAAATGTGACATGGCCTCAGAGCAATAATCGAGGGTTTCCTTTTCAGTAGTAGAAGCCAAAAATTTTCGTCCATTCTGGTAATATTCCAGGTTTACCTCGTCAACGGATGTTATCTGTGAATAGTAGAAGTTCGAAAACGTCTTCTCCGGCTCATCTCCAACAATCATTTCGTCTCCTTCAATGATCAGGTAAGTGCCAGATTTATCGACAAATACCAACTGGCCATTTGTTATAAAGCTCAGGTTGATGGTTGACAGATATGCCTGCACCTCTTCTACATAGGTCATGGTTTGCATCACGATTTTCAAGGCCTCTTCAATGGGAATGTCCAGCTTTCCTTCTGTTTCATTGACCGCGAGGTATGGTTCATAAAACCCATCGTACATCAACCCAGCTTCATTGAAGGCACCCTGCGGGAAATTGTTCAACAGGCCCATGTACATGACCCCAAAGGTATCCTTGCGTCCTTCTTCAAACCAAAACTGGCTATTGGGACTGAAATAATCCTCGTTATTGCCCACGATGGTTTTGCCATTTTTGGTCAGCTTATACACACTGCAAACATGATGATCCAACGGAAATAGGCATATTAATATGCAGAGGCATGCAAGGGCAACTTTTTTCATAGGAGGTCATTAACGGGTAAAGCTGATGTTACAGATACACACCCAAAAGTGATATCTTTTGAAGCGGGAAAGTAATAGGCTAGGTGGTGGAAGGGGGAAAGGTCGTTTTGGTTGGAGATACCAATGATGGGTTACTTGTACTAATCGTGGCATGATATAACAATCCCACCTTATTTTTGATAATATTGTCACTCATTGTCATGATTTGGTCTTTGGCTAGTGGTTTGAATTTGACAATCAAAATTTAATCAGC
>JBCDIQ010000355.1:0-5953 GCA_039024295.1 Bacteroidota bacterium
CACAGAAATGGCTTATTATTTTGATGAAGGTACTACTGACAGACATTCTTTGAACATCAAGTATAATTACCTGAGCTTTGCCTTAGACGAATTCCCAGTTACCGTTGAGTATATCCACAGAAATTCATTTGGGATAGAAGCAGGCTTTGGATTGATTTTACCTTCCTATTCCTCCAGTATCATTTTAGAATTTGCTGACGAGTCTGAGGTCGTCGACCCAGAGTTAAGTTACAGTATTTGGGTCCAGCCTAAGTACTATTTTGGAGACAGCCCTGTTGGTTCGTTTTATACTGGAGCATTGTATAAGCACAAAGTCTTCAATGAATCCAGTGGCATCACTAATAGGTTCAATGAGGCTTCGGCTGTTATTGGGCTGAGTGCTGTTTTGTGGGATAAACTCATTTACGAGTTCTTTCTCGGATTTGGGTATCGATTTCCTAATGATATCATGCCAGATAGGTTTTTAACCAGGTATCTACTTCCCGTAGGAGCAAAGATTGGCTATGTGATTTTTTGATACGAAATTCCCCCTAAAGCTTCCTCAAAAAATACGGGTTTAATCGGTATCGCTGTGGTGTTGATAGTCAATATGGTAGGATATTGTGTCGTCTATTGTTCTTCTCAGGTTATTTTTCAAAAGTGCATCAATAGCAGAATATAATTTTACAACCAAAAAAGCCCACCGAACGGCAGGCTTTCATATATCTAAAACAATGGGTGTCTAGAGAAAAGATTCGTCAAGGTCGCTTGTACTCTTCAAGCTTTCGATGCCATCACCGATAGAGTTCAACTTATCGTCCATAGAATCCCAGGGCTCATCGGCCATGTCAAGATTAACTTGCTGAACGATATTGGTCTCAAAAGAGGCTACTTGAGTTTGCTGCAATTGTCCCGGATAAATCCATGACATCAACATAAACATCAATGCGAGGACTGCAACGCCAATCCCTGTAGAAGCAGGGGCAAAGCCAGAGAAGTGAGATCGCTGAGAAGGACTTTTTCCCTCTTCTTTAACTGCCTTCATGATAGCATCGCAGGAAAAGCTAGAAGGCTCATAAGTCACAGAAGAGATCTGATCTGAAACATCCTGAAACATTTCAAACCGATCAAACAATTCCTCATCATCGGTGAGCGCATTTAAAAACGCTTCCGTTTCAGTTGGGTTCAATTCATCGTGGAGGAATCGAATGATGTCTTCATCTCTGTACTTTCGCTTCATATCCTTGGGGTACTCCGTTTTCTTGGGCTAATTTTTTCAAATTCAGCAGGGCATAACGCATACGTCCTAAGGCTGTATTGATGCTCACATTCGTGATTTCTGCGATTTCCTTGAAGGAAAGATCTGCATAACTTCGCATCACCAGCACTTCGCGTTGCTTATCTGGCAACTGCTGAATCAACTCCTTTATATAACGGGTATTCTCCGCTTTTATTATCTGATCCTCGGCACTTCCTTCTACCCGAGATACGGAATTGAAGATGTCGTACTCTTCGTTTTCCCGTTGAATGGGATTCCTTTGAGTTTTACGGAAATGGTCGATAGCAAGGTTACGCGCAATGCGAACTACCCAAGGTAAAAATTTACCTTCTTCATTGTATTTGCCAGAACGGATCATGCGAACGACCTTGATCATCACTTCCTGAAACAAGTCTTCTGCAATGCAGCGATCCTTAACAATCAGAAAGATTGTGGTGAATACTTTGGACTTGTAACGGTGGAGGAGGATTTCGAAACACTGGTCGTTACCCTGGATGAACCCCTTGATCAGGTCCCGGTCTTGAGAATTACTAAGCGCCTTGTACATGACTGTTATTTGAAAATAAGGGTTAAAGAGACAAGTAGAATTTGATCATAAATTCTGCTTAAAAATGAAAAAGAGGCGGCTAGGTAGAAATTTAAGTGTAATAATAAGACGTTGTCGAGACCCTATTTACATCAAAAATAAACACAGATTTTTGAATTGTTCTAAACAAATGTAGGTTTCGACGGTCAATTTTGCAAACTCAATTGTGATTTTACTGACATGAAGCGCAATTTTGCCATATGAGTGATATCCTTATTAAGAATGCAAGGGTTAATAACCTCAAAAACGTTTCGGTAACCATTAAACGCAATAAATTGGTGGTTATTACAGGGGTGAGTGGTTCTGGTAAATCCTCCCTGGCGTTTGATACGTTATACGCCGAAGGCCAAAGACGTTACGTAGAAAGCCTAAGTTCTTACGCGCGGCAGTTTTTGGAACGGATGGAAAAACCGGAAGTTGACTATATCCAAGGCATCTCTCCGGCCATGGCCATCCAGCAAAAGGTGTCCACTTCGAATCCGAGATCTACGGTTGGGACGACCACTGAGATCTATGATTTTCTCAAACTGCTCTTTGCCCGAATCGGCAAAACCTATTCTCCTGTTTCAGGAAAACTGGTCACCAGTGACAGTGTCACGGATGTGGTAGACCAGGTCATAGATGCGCCGGATGGGGAGAAGATTTATATCCTGAGTCCCGTAAAAGTTCGAAGCCGGGGGTACAAAGCAGAATTGGAGCTGAGTCTGCAAAAAGGATTTAGCCGGATTTGGCAGGAGGGGGAAATTGTCCTGATCGAGGATGTGGTGGAGCAGGAGAACCTGGAAGAGCAAGAAGAATTCTACCTGTTGGTGGACCGATTGGTCATTCGGGATGAAGACCGTCAAAACCAACGCGGGAGGATTGGGGATAGCGTACAGACTGCCTATCAGGAAGGATTGGGGGAATGCCTGGTGCAGGTTGGTGGAGGGGAGCTGAAACGTTTTTCAGAGAAATTTGAGGCGGATGGCATCACCTTTGAAAAACCCTCGGTTGATTTCTTCAGCTTTAACAACCCTTATGGAGCTTGCCCTACCTGTGAAGGCTTTGGTCGCGTGCTGGGGATTGATGAAAAACTGGTGATCCCGGATGAGGGCATGTCCATTTTTGAAGGAGCTGTTGCTCCCTGGCGAGGGGAAGTGATGAGCCAGTACCAAAAAGAATGGATTGCAGCTGCCCATAAGGTCAATTTCCCTATTCATCGTTCCTATTATGCCTTGACTCGTGAAGAAAAGGATATGCTTTGGGAGGGATTGCCCGGTGCCATGGGGCTGCATGAGTTCTTCGACTTCATTGGTACCAAGACCCATAAAATTCAGTATCGGGTGATGCTGGCTCGCTACCGAGGGTACACTACCTGCCCGGATTGTAAGGGAAGTCGCTTACGAAAGGATGCCCAGTATGTAAAAATCGATGGATATGCCATTACGGATTTTTTGTTCAAGCAACTGGATGAACTGGAGCCGGTAATCAAGGGGCTGAAGCTGGACGACCATGACCAGGCAATTGCCAAGCGACTGCTGGACGAAATCACCCGTAGACTGGGCTACCTGAACAGGGTGGGGGTAGGCTACCTGACCTTGATTCGAAAAATCAATACCCTCTCAGGTGGAGAAATGCAGCGCATTCGCCTGGCGACTTCCCTTGGAAGTGGCTTGGTAGGATCGATGTACATTTTAGATGAACCCAGCATTGGGCTTCATTCCCGTGATACTGATCGCTTAATTGAAGTCTTGGAGTCACTCCGCCAACAGGGGAATACGGTGATTGTGGTGGAACATGATGAGGCCATCATGAAAAAGGCTGACCAGCTGATTGACATCGGACCCGGAGCCGGTGAACTGGGCGGAGAAGTGATTTTTACAGGCACCTATAAAACCCTGTTGAAGAAGAACACCCTAACTGCCAGGTACCTCTCTGGAAAAGAGGAAATTCCTGTGCCGACTATTCGCCGGAAGGTCCCCAATCGCATCAAAATTGAAGGGGCACACATGCACAACCTCAAGGGCGTAAATGTAGAATTTCCCCTTCAGGCACTTACAGTAGTGACCGGGGTAAGTGGATCTGGGAAGACGACCCTGGTTCAAGAAGTATTGTACCAGTCTCTTCGTCAGCGTACGGAATTTAGCGGAGCCACCCCTCCAAGTATCCGCCATCTGGGGGGAGATTTGGACTTGGTGAAAAAGGTAGAGATGGTAGACCAAAAGCCTATCGGGCGGTCTGCACGGTCTAACCCGGTGACCTACATCAAAGCATATGACAGCATCCGGGAACTGTTTGCGAGTCAACCTGCCAGTAAGATGAATGGCCTCAAACCCGGCCATTTCTCCTTCAACGTAGATGGAGGCCGCTGTGATGAATGTAAAGGAGACGGATATGTGGTGGTAGAAATGCAGTTTTTGCCGGACGTGACCTTAGTATGTGAGGTCTGTAATGGGAAGCGTTTCAAGAAAAATGTTCTGGAGGTCACCTATAAAGGTAAAAATATCTACGAGGTGCTCAACCTGACCCTTCATGAGGCACTTGAGTTTTTTGCTGAGGAAGAAAAAATCCGGGCAAAGCTGGAAATCCTGGATCGGGTGGGGTTGGGCTACCTGCGAATGGGGCAAAGTACAAGTACCTTATCCGGTGGTGAAGCCCAACGGATGAAATTGGCCTCTTTCCTGGCGCAAAGTAGCAACCAGAGTAAAGAAACCGTATACATTTTCGATGAGCCTACCACGGGCCTGCATTTTGACGACATCAAAAAGTTGCTGTTGGCACTCAATGAACTGGTAGAACGTGGCAATACGGTTATCATCATCGAGCACAACCTGGATGTGATCAAGTGTGCCGACTGGATCGTGGACATGGGCCCTGAAGGGGGAGACAAAGGTGGAGAAGTGGTTTTTCAGGGTCGGCCAGAAGAATTGGTGAATGAGCCTCGATCATATACTGGGAAGTATCTGGTGGAGAAGTTGTAGGCTGAGGTTTGTGGAAGGGGTAAAATTAGAATGGTAAACGCCACAAGGTTTCTGATGTGAGTTTTGACAAAGCCCCGGCATCTTTCTAACTTACTTCCCTCCATTACGACCTCATGAAACAGCTTTACTTTTTGCTGGCCTTATTGCTGGGCTTCCCGCTGCAGCATTTCGCCGGCAATGATCCCAACCCTGCCGTCGGGGCGAGGGCCATTAGCCTGGGATATGCATACACTGGAATAAGAGGGGACTTCTGGACCATCTTTCATAACCCTGCCGGAATGGTGGGAACGCCGGGCGTAAGTGTTGGGGCCTATTACGAACGGCGATTTGGCCTACGAGAACTGACCTATGGAAGCGCCGGAGCAGTAATTCCATTCATGGGAAAGCATTACGGCGGCATTGAAATGGGCAGCTTCGGATTTGATGCCTACCGGGAAAGCCGGATTGCCCTGGGCTATGCCACAGAGCTGCTAGACCGCGTAGCCATTGGGGTAAAGGCGCATTACAACAACCTCAACATCCAGAATTACGGCAGCACCAACAGCATTTTTGCCAGCATCGGCATAAATACCAAGGTTACAGAAGAGCTGCACCTAGGATTTTCAGTTTACAACGCCAACCGGGCACGGCTCCAAACTGAATCTGGAGAAGAGAATATTCCAACGGTTATCACCGCAGGGCTGGCCTATCAGCCGAATGAAAAATTCCTCATTGTCTCAGATGTACAGAAGGATGTAGACCATCCCGTTTCCTTTCGCTTTGGCACCGAGTATAAATTATTGCCCTATCTGGCGGCCCGGATCGGGGTGAGCACAGAACCCTTGAGTTGGAATGCTGGGCTAGGCGTCAATTGGGAGGATTTCTACTTTGATTTTGCCTTTGGATTTCACGAACGACTCGGATATTCCCCTCATGTTTCGTTGAGCTACAATTTTGGAACACCCGAAACGCCTGCCGGATCATGAAGCGGTTAATCGGTACCTTGCTGTTCGTATGCTATTGCCTTCAGGGGTTTGGCCAGATAGAAGATACCCTGGTTACGCCCTATGATGATGCCTTAGACCAAATTATCGAGGATGCTGTCAGCAATACCGAAACAGAAGATCAGGTTGATTTTACCATCATCACGGATTACCTGAATGATTTACG
>JBCDIQ010000356.1:0-5942 GCA_039024295.1 Bacteroidota bacterium
AAACCATCACTGACATTCTACAGACGACTTTTCGTCATTACCTGCAGGAAAAAGATTTTAACCATGTATTTTTTTATGGTGCAGGGCTGAGTGCTGCCTCTCAAAAGGAGATCATTCGGGAGGTTTTGCAAAGTATCCTGCCAGATAAGACCGTGCACGTCCATCATGACATGACTGCTGCTGCGCGTTCTACCCATCGTGAAAAAGGGATTGTGTGCATCCTGGGAACAGGTTCTAACTCAGCCCTTCATGAAGGCTTTGAGATTACCGAAAATCTGGGGGGACATGGTTACATGTTTGGCGATGAGGGTTCTGGAGCCGACCTCGGCAAGCACTTTATAAAGCACCTGCTGCAAAATGATTTTCCTGCAAGTGTAAAAGAGTTTGTGGAGGGTGAAAAAGGTGCGGCCATTTATGAGCAGAAAATTCAGATCATGAAATCTGAACGTCCAAATGTGGACCTGGCAGAGTACTCTGTCCTGATTAGTAAGCAGATTCATGTGCCAGAGGTTCGCAAAATGGTGTATGATCGGTTTATTGCCTTCCTGGATACCACCGTCTGCAGGTACCCAGGGTATGAAAGCCTGCCAGTTGATTTTGTGGGGTCAATTTCTTTTTTCTTCCAGAATATCCTGGAACAGGCATGTAAAGATCGCAACGTCCAGCTGGGGAGCATCGTTAAAGATCCAGTGGACAACCTTATTGCCTACCACCTGGACCGTATAAATGAAGAATCTTTATGAAATACCTGTTGTGCTTGCTGATTGGCTGTTGGGTGATGTTGGGAATAAGCGGGTGTGATACCGAGCCAGTTGACGATGGGGTTTTATCCGAATTTTATTTCCGAGCACAAATCGATGGGGAAGAACGCTTGTATGAAGATGAGCCTAGCGGTCCTGAAGGAGTAGGGTTTTATTCAGACAATCCTACCCAGGTATTGGGAAACGACAGTTGCTCTGTCAGTTACATCACCACCTTTCGGAACCTCACTGCAGGCTTTGCAGGGATATATATCTATTTTGAAAAATATTACAGTGGCCTGTGTGAAAACGAATCTCAAGCCTTTCGCCTACTGTTTCGGGAAGGAGAAAAAAGCTTCCAAGCCTCTGTCAATGCCCCAGGGGTTGTCCTGGAATACGTAGACGATGGGAACACAGTATGGCGATCTCGCCCTGATTCTACCAACACGTTTCTGGTGGCCACAAGTGAACGCATGAGCGATAATGCCAACTTCGGATTTGCCCGTCATAAGATAACAGGCAGCACCTCAGCTTGGCTTTATGCCCAGGATGGTGACTCCCTTAAGCTGGAAAATGGGGAGTTTTCGATATATACCGTGGCAAACTTGGATTAGTTCTTACCTGCAACCCTAGATCGCTTGGTGATTAAAAGGCTGAATCACCATTTCAGAGACAACCCCCGATGAGGGTTGTTGACACAAGAACCAAACGGACCGGGCAGCTTCCCGAGCGGTGATAAATTTCTCCCGCTGAAAACGAATTTCAATGTCCTCATCCCAGAAGGGGGTGTCTACACCTCCTAAGTAGAGGTTGGTAATCCGGATACTGGTACGGCGAAGTTCCTCACGAACAGATTTAAGCATACCGTTGAGGCCGTACTTAGAAGCTGCATATGCGGCTGCACCCGCCATGGGAGCTTTGCCAAGGACACCTGGGATATTGATGATGAAGCCTTGTTTCTTGGCTTTCATCGCAGGAAGGAAATGCTTGAGCAGCAAAAAGGGACCGACCAGGTTTCCTTGTAGACAACGGTTGAATTCTTCCAGGGTAAGTTCTTCGAGGGGCTTAACGACTCCTACACCAGCTGCATTGATCAGAATATCTAGCGCATCTATCTGGCCGTGGATGGCCTGTGAAACGCCCGTCACCGATCCTTCATCTGTGATGTCCATTACGAAGGCCTGCTCTGAGGGCAACCCTAATTCTTGCTGAAGTGCTGCCAGCTTACCCGCATCTCGCCCGGTGATATATAGCTTTGCGCCTGACTGCTTAAGCAGCCGGGCTGTTTCCGCACCGATGCCTCCGGTAGCACCCGTTAGTAATACTTTTTTTCCGCTGATTGTCTCCATGTGTTCGTTGAAGTTGTAGATACAGACACCCTAACCCGGTAGGAATACGAAAGTTTTTTTGGGGTTTAAAAAAACAACCGGAAACAACAATAGCTGCTTCCGGCTGGGGGAAATTTGGATGTATTTCGTTACCAGAATCCTGGCATTACATATCGAGGTTCCGATGGAACTCTTCCTTTACTTTTGGATCAAGGAATTTACCTCCGTACTCGGCTGTAATGGTGTCACTGTTAATATCCTTAATGCCTCGGGAAGAAACGCATAAGTGAGTGGCAACAAGCACAACCGCTACGTTTTCCGTACCAAGTACACGCTTTAGTTCTTCGGCAATTTGACGGGTCATGCGTTCCTGCACCTGTGGACGACGTGCAAAGTATTGAACAATTCGGTTCAGTTTGGAAAGCCCTACTACTTTACCAGAGCTTATGTACGCCACGTGGGCCTTGCCAATAATTGGCACAAAGTGGTGCTCACAGTTCGAGTAAAAAGTAATGTCCCGGTTTACCAACATTTCGTTATACGCATATTTGTTATCAAACATGCGTATTTCCGGCTTATTGGCAGGATTAAGTCCACTAAAAATCTCTTTGATATACATCTTGGCAACCCGGTGTGGGGTACCAGCTAGGCTATCATCATTCAGATCCAGACCCATAATCTCCATGATATCGCGAAATTTATCCGCAATCATTTCAATTTTGGTTTCGTCATCCAGCTCAAATGCATCATCACGCAGGGGAGTTTCAACAGAGGTAGCCAGATGTGAATCGCCTATCTCATCATGAAGCCCGTGTTTCCCTGAGTGGTGGTCGTCATGGCCATTATGACCATTGACCCCATTGCCGTTAGGCAGGGTATTCCACAAAGTTTCGTTCGGTCTCATATAATCTAATGTTTAATTGAAAGCTTGAATCAAGGTGTGGCCTGAGTCTTTCCCAGATCACCACCGCAATATTTTCCATGGTAGGGTTAATTGTTTTAAACTCCTCTACCTCTAGGTTTAAGTTTTTATGATCGAAACAATCCAGTACCTTCTCTTCCATCAAATCCTTGAGGATTTTCATGTCAATGAGGTATCCGGTTTTGGGATCTACCTCTCCGGTGACTCTCACAATTAAGTCATAATTGTGTCCGTGGTAGTAAGGATTGTTGCATTTCCCAAACACACGCTCGTTGGTTTTATCATCCCATTCAGGGTTGTGCAAGCGGTGTGCTGCGTTGAAATGTGCCTTGCGAAATACTGAGAGTTTCATTACGTGAAAGGAACAGGAATTAGGATACTTTGTTTAGGTCCTGGGGCAAAAAATTCAACAAAATTACAGTGCCCACATAATTATATGCTTCCTGCTTGTCATCAGGAAGGAATTCAAATTAAATTTTCGTCATTTATCAAACAATTTTGCTCTTTTGTCAAAGAGGGAGTGTAGGCAAAAGCCCTACATATTACGGCCCTAAAAGCGAAAGGTTCCTTTTATTTTTGGGACGTAAAAGTTGGAGAAAAGTAACGGATCCTAACGGGAATTTATTTGGAAAAGGATCAAGGTTGAAGCCATAATAGAACCCAACGAGGTCTATTACAATTGCTTTTTCATACTTTTAAGCTCTTGGGAGAGCAGTTCTCTGGCACGGAACAACTGAGCCTTCACAGTACCCAAAGGAATTTGGAGCTCATTGGCTACCTCCTCGTAGGAAAGTTCCTGGAAGTACCTGAGCTGTACCAGTGTTCGGTATTTTTCGGGTAGGTTTTTGACGGCTAGTGCCAGGTATTGCTTTCGCTGTTTTTTGAGCATTGCCTGGTTGGGGTCTTCATTGGTGTCCCGTACGTCAAATCGCATACTGGAACCATCATCTCCTTCAACCGGTGTATCAATAGATACCGTTTGTACCCGTTTTTTTCTAATAAAGTCAATGCAGTTATTGGTGGCGATTCTAAACAGCCAAGTGGAAAATGCATATTTTGAATCGAACTTTTCAATGGAGTTAAAGGCCTTCGCAAACGCTTCTTGGGTAAGGTCTTCAGCATCGTCGGCATTCTTCACCATTTTTAGCAGCATATAATATACTGACTTGCGGTATTTTTTTAGCAATGTCTCGAATGCTTGAGGCTCGCCACGTTTGGCTGCAGCAACCAGTACTCGGTCTTCTTTTGTATTACGGGATACCGTTCCTTTATCTGCTTCTTCCATTAGCTTCTTGTTTTCCATTGTGGGCGCACAAACCGGCTCAGGGGCACCATTAGCAAGTTGTAAAGGAAAAACATAAAATCAAGAACAGGATAAGCAAAAAGCACCTTTTTTTCCCGTCTCAACTTGCCAGCTAGCCCACTCATCAACCACTCTGCTAAAATCCTTCCAAAAATCCATCCTCCTAAGCCTGACATAAAAGAGAACTGACAAAGGAATAAGATTGTTGCTACCCAACAGCAGCTATGAGATATATGGAAAATACCAAGCCAAGCCTTTGATTGCCAGTTGTATAGGTTAGATGCACTTAGGTGCCTGATCTTTTGGTTTCCCCAGTTTTTCCAAGTCAATTCAGGGGTGCTCAGGGTAGCACTTTCCGTATCCAGCATCACCGTTACTTTTGCAGTTTTTGCTACCGAATTGACAAAAAGGTCATCATCGCCTGACAAGCTGTCAGCTATCTGATTAAATCCCTGGTTTTTCTCAAAGAGGGAACGGGTGTAGGCAAGGTTGCGTCCGACCCCCATATAGGCGTTTCCCCAAGCTGCCGCTCCAGTGTATTGTAGGGCGGTGTAAAAGGTTTCAAACTGAATGAACAGGTTGAGTAGACCTGAACATTTCTGGTAATAACCAACCCCTAGAATGACCTCGGCACCATGGGTAAAGTGATTGCCTACCGATTGAACCCAGTTTGCTTCAGGTAAGCAGTCGGCATCTGTAAATAAAAGGTGCTCATAAGATACTTGCCGGATTGCCTCAGAAAGGGCAAACTTTTTAGGAGACCAATGGGTAGGAATATCAACATTCACCGAATACCTGAGATTGCCATAGGTACGCTGGAGGGAATGAAGCACAGCTTCACTGTTGTCAGTACACCCGTTCAAGGCAACGAGCACTTCAAATTTTTCGGAGTACGCCTGCTGAAGGATCGACGGGAGGTATTCTTGGAGATTGGCAGCCTCGTTCCGTGCTGCAATGATGATGGATAGGGGAGGAGGTGGAGAGGTATTTGCCTTTGTCGGATTGATCCGGCTTACCCCCATGACCAGCAAGGCATACAACCCTATTCGCAAAGCGAATACCACACTGATGGCAATTTGAATCCAGGTGTACCCATCTCCATCCATCAATACTTGGTCTTATTTTCCTTTGAAGCCCATGCTTCAAATAACCGAATCGCTTCGTCTCGGAGCATCGGCAGCATGGGAATATTTCGGGCATGAACTGGCTTGTCGATCTCCAGGTAGATGAAGGCATCGCTACAGTCTATTGCACCGGCATCCTGGTGAGTGTTGGCATAAAATACCCGGTTAGGCCGTGACCAGTAAATTGGCCCCAAACACATCGGGCAAGGTTCGCAGCTGGTGTATAAATCGCAACCGCTCAAGGAGAAGTCATCCAACTGTTTACAGGCGGTGCTTATGGTCATCACCTCGGCACGGGTCGTAGGGCCTTTCAGGGCAAGCACTTGGTTACTTTCGCTTGAAAGTATCTCTCCCTGCTGGGCTACCACAGCACTCAACGGTCCACCTATCCCTGCTTCCATCGATCGCTGAGCTACCTGAATCGCTGCCCGCAGGAAGGCTTCATGTTCTTCCGTAGTCATAAGATAAAGGTAGGAAAAGGGGAGGGATAGGAAAAGGAAGAATGCATGATCCCCAGCCATTCCC
>JBCDIQ010000357.1:0-5932 GCA_039024295.1 Bacteroidota bacterium
CTATTTAGTAAAGAGGGCAAGGGGTAAATTGATGCTTCGAATTGACGACATGGACAGCCAGCGAATCCGTCCAGCCTACATCGAAGATATGTTTCGATCTCTGGAGTGGTTAGGCATCGAATGGGAGGAGGGCCCCACTACCCCAGATGAGTTTGAAAAACATCACAGCCAGCACCACCGGTTAGACCTATACCAAGGTGCATTGGATCGCCTTGAAAAGGAAACAGATGCCTTATTCGGGTGCAGCCTGTCGAGAAAAGAAATTAAGGCCCTGTCTATAGATGGGAGATACCCAGCAGCAGGACCATTGCAACAGCTTCCCCTCAGCAGCCCTGACATTGCCTGGCGATTTAAAACCGCACCTGATCTTCCTGTTAAATTCCATGACCATTTTAGGGGGAACGTTTCAATCGATCTGTTTCAAGAGATGCGGGGCTTTGTGATCAGGCGAAAAGACGGGTTACCTGCCTACCAGCTAACCTCTCTGGTGGATGACCTTTACTTTGGCATCAATACGATTATTCGGGGGGAGGACTTGCTTCCTTCTACGGCAGCTCAACTGGCAATTGCCAAAACCCTCGGCAGGTATACGTTTAGCCAGGTAGGCTTTTATCACCACCCGTTGATTACAGATTCATCCGGGCAAAAGTTGTCAAAATCTGCAGGAAGCAGTTCCCTCAAAGCCATGCGAGAAGCGGGAATTCCCGTTTCAAAGGTATATCATACCTTTTGCAAGCAATGTAAATGGCCTTTGGCAAATAACCTCGAAGAACTGGTAACATTTGCTCCTGATATAAAAAACATCCCTTAAGGCCATGCCAAGGGATGTTGGAATCAAGTTGAGCGGCTATCTACCAGTATTGGCGTTCAGGCTTGTTTTGAACAATTTCTTCAACCTTTCCCATCACTTCCTCATTCAGCTTATCCAGATGCTCAAGGCAGGCTAGGTTTTGCTCCAACTGAGATAATTTGGAAGCTCCCAAAATCATGGTGCTCACATGTTCATTCTTCAGGCACCAGCAAAGTGCAAGATTGGTCATTGACATGCCCAGTTCATCTGACAAGGCTGTAAGTTGGCGGGTTTTCTCCAATAAATTCTCCTCAAGTACACGCTCGCGCAACCATTCAAGCCCCTCCATACTCAGACGCGTGTCACCAGGATCTTTGTCGTTATACTTTCCTGTCAATAACCCTGAAAGCAGCGGCGACCAAATGGTGGTGCCCATTCCCAGGTCATACAAATCCAGGTAATCCAGCTCCACTTTTTGTCTCGTAAATAGGTTGTACTGAGGCTGCTCCATGGTAGGCGGAATGAGGTTGTTGGCACGCGCCACCTGATGTGCCTCCATGATGCGTTCAGATTCCCACTCCGAAGTACCCCAATACAGGATTTTCCCCTGTTCGATCAAGGTATTCATCACCCGTACTGTTTCTTCTACTGGCGTATGGTAATCAGGTCTATGACAAAAAAACAGGTCCAGGTAATCTACCTGAAGCCGCTTCAAGGCAGCATGGCAGGCCTCATAGACATGTTTGCGGCTCAAGCCTTTTTGGGTAGGTTTGTCCCCTCCCCAGTACACCTTGCTGGAGACAATGAAGGTATCGCGTGACCATCCCATCTTTTTCAAGATATTCCCCATGACAATTTCTGACTGCCCACGTGAGTAAATCTCGGCATTGTCGAAAAAGTTAATGCCATGGTCATAGGCTGTTTTCATCAGGTCCTCAGCTATGCCGTCCCCAATTTGTTTACCGAAAGTAAGCCAGGACCCCAAGGAAAGCGCGCTCACCTGGAGACCAGATTTTCCAAGTCTTCTGTATTGCATAAATATGTGTTTGTTTTTCTGTCAAACGAACGTGTCTGTAATCACAAATAAACCGAAGCAGGATTTGTTTCGGGTAAGTGGGTATTTAAAGCTCACTGAATGAACAACTACTGATCGGGCTGGGTATACCCGTATGTGTGAAAAATTTCCTGGGCTTTTTGGGAAAACAGGAACTCCCACAAGGCTTTTTTACCTGGGTGATCTCTTTTAAGCATTAGGGCGAACTGGGGAACAGGCGGTGCCCACTCCAGTGAAACCCACTCCCCCAGGGTCCTGAGTTTAGCAGTATGCATGGCAGAGTTTGAAGTGAACCCAGCTTGTACAGACTGAGCGTACAACATGGTATTGACCTTTCCGACACTTTCTCCAAAAACGAACTTTGACCGAAGTTCCTCCCAGAGGGCCTCTTCCATGAGCCAGTTTTTGGCAACGATTCCGTAAGGTGCTATTTCTGGATTGGGCACTGCAATGGATTGACAGCTTTCAGATCGGAGGTAGGCAATCAGCTCGGCCTCATTCCTTACTGCTACCCCCGTGCATACAGTTAGCTTACCATTGACCAAAACCTTGGGCTCCGGCTCAGCATGCCCGTTGTCCACCAGGTACCGAGGGAAAGACTCGTTTGCAGAAATGAATACATGGAAAGGTGCCCCGTTTTGAATCTGAGCGGTAAGGGCTCCGGAGGCAGCACCCGTAACCTCCAGCTCAATCCCTGTTTCCTGCTCAAATGCTGCTTCAAGTTCGGTAACGGGCACCAACAGGTTGGCTGCCACTGCCAGTCGTAAAGGACTTTTATCTGGTTGGCAGCTGGCACATAACATCAGAATAAACAGGAAGTTAAGCCCTATCTTTTCCATATAAATGAACCTACACAATTTCCTTTCATCGTCCAAGACGTTTCACTTATGCACAATTTGTGGAAATACTTCCACATTCAAGTGGAAATTTTTAAATTATTGATGGTGAGGTTTTTGTAGGTATCTTCAAAAGTCAAAATAAGATTTTACTTATGTGAATTAACGGCTAATTCGTACCTTTTGCCTCCTTTTGTTAACACCCCTACGCCTATGTCTGAGCAGCCCAAACGAAATTCATCTCCCAACTCCTCCTACCCCTCCTCACAAGAAGGAAAAGTACGCTCGCTGGCTGACAGCGGGAGAATTCCCCCTCAGGCACTAGACATCGAAGAGGCTGTTTTAGGGGCACTGCTGCTGGAAAAGGATGCCCTTCACCAGATCATTGATGCCCTAAAACCGGAGATGTTTTACAAGGCTGCAAACCGGGAAATCTACGAGGCAATCCAGTCGTTGTTCCAACAGTCTCAACCCATCGATCTGCTCACCGTAAAAGATTTCCTTCGAAAGGCAGGGAAGCTGGAACAAATTGGCGGCGCATTTTATTTGGCTTCTCTCACCCGCAAGGTAGCCTCGGCTGCTAACATTGAGTTTCACGCGCGAATCATCGCTGAGAAATACATTCTTCGTCAATTGATTCACTTAGGAGACAAAGTGGTCAACGAAGCATATGACACCACCACCGACGCGCTGGAACTGCTGGACAAGACTGAGCAAGACATTTTTCAGGTGTCTGAAACCCATCTTCGCAGGAATTATTCCGGTATGAACGACCTGGTGGTTCGCACCCTGGAGCGGTTGGAAGAAATGCGGAGCAAGGACACCAGCGTAACCGGTATCCCTTCTGGGTTTTCTGCCCTGGATGCCATGACAGCTGGCTGGCAACGGACAGACATGGTGATCATTGCAGCCCGTCCTGCAATGGGTAAAACAGCCCTCACCCTTACCCTTGCACGAAATGCCTCAGTAAGGTTTGGCACGCCCACAGCTATCTTCTCCTTAGAGATGGCGGGGGTTCAGCTCACCCAGCGCTTGATTTGCTCAGAATCGGAACTTGATGCCCAAAAAGTGCGTACCGGCCGATTGGAAGATTACGAATGGAAACAGCTCATCACCCGCATTGGGCCCTTGAGCAAAGCAGATATTTTCATCGATGATACCCCTGGCCTGTCTATCTCTGACTTACGGGCGAAATGCAGAAGGCTGAAAGCCGAGAAGAATATCGGGATGGTGATCATTGACTACCTCCAGTTGATGACAGGCAACCTCGGACGCAACACCAACCGTGAACAGGAAATTGCAGGCATTTCGCGATCCCTGAAAATCATTGCCAAGGAACTGGATGTCTGCGTAATCGCCCTTTCCCAGCTGAGCCGTGCAGTAGAAAGCCGCGGAGGAGATAAGCGTCCAGTGCTGAGTGACCTTCGGGAATCTGGTTCAATTGAGCAGGATGCGGATATGGTGGCCTTCCTCTACCGGCCCGAGTACTATGGATTCGAGACGGATGATGAAGGCAATTCGACCCAAGGCATGGCAGAACTGATCATCGCCAAGCAGCGTAACGGTCCTACCGGAACAGTGAAGCTCCAATTCATTGGGAAGTATGGTAAGTTCACAGACTGGGAAGTAGGGGCTCTGCCTGATTCAGGGCCTTCATTCACAGATCCAGGGGCGGGCGGTAACATCATCAGGCCTTCTAAGATCAACGGAGGAGATAATTTAGATGTTCCTTTTTAACAGCTTCACTTTTCTGAAGTAGTTTTCTTCACATATACTTTAGCATATCGTATTATATACAATTGTATATATGAGATAATTTTCATACTTTAATAGGTAATAAATCTTTGCTAACAACAAACTAACTGCCTAAGTATGAATTTACTCACCAAGATTACCCGGAAGGTTAGAAAGGTATTTCTGCCCAAACTTAAGGTGACCCCTTTCACCCAAAAAGAATACCTGGGAACACTTCATTATGGTGCTTGTACTGTTCCTAAAGGTATTTTTAATAAGGATTCCATCTGTTACACAGCAGGAGCAGGAGAGGACATCTCTTTTGATTTATCCTTGGCCCAGAAGTATCAGGCGGATGTTTACATCATTGACCCAACGCCTCGGGCTATTCAGCATTTTAAGGAATTGAAATCCCACACTGCTGAAGGGCGTCCCATGCCGATTAACCAAAACCCGGAGTTTACCTATGGGGTATCCAAGGAAAACTTAAAACGGGTAAGTTTTTTACCTATTGGGTTGTGGAAAAATAATGAGGAGATGAAATTTTATGCCCCTGCAGTGGAGAGCAAGGTTTCTCATTCTATCATGAACCTTCAAAAATCAGAAAAGTATTTCGTTGCAACAGTGGAAAGAGTTTCCTCTTTGATGAAGCGCTTGGGGCACCAGCAGCTTGATTTGCTCAAGATGGACATTGAAGGGGCAGAATACCAAGTACTAAAAACCCTTGGAGAGGATAGTATTCGCCCAAAAGTAATCTGTGTAGCCTATGACGAGGGCACCAAACCGCTAGACAACAAATACATGCACCGTATCAAAGCTTCTGTAGAAGGTGTTTGTGATCTTGGCTATAAATTGATTCACTTTGAGCCAGGAAAATTCAAGACTACCTTTTTACGTACAGATATTTATCAGAATATGATTGCCCTCAACTAAATACTTGATAGGTAAGGAAGGACGCCACATACGCCAGTACGGTTAGGTAGACCAACATCACCATTGCCCATTTCCAGCCAGCTTCTTTTTGGGTCACTGCCAAGGTGCTCATGCATTGCATAGAAATGGCGTAGAATACAATGAGCGATAAAATCGTGGCCAACCCGTATACCGGGCTTCCATCAGGATTTTTCTCCTGACGCATGCGGTTAATGAGGGATTTTCGGCCAATCTCTTGTTCCTTCTCTCCTTCGATGCCTTCGGGATCCTCCTGGTTGTAAATCACGCTCATGGTCCCCACAAACACTTCTCGTGCGGCAAAGGAAGTGATCAAGCTAATGCCGATCTTCCAGTCATACCCCAAAGGACGAATCACCGGTTCAATGAATTGCCCTGCCTTGGCAGCGTAGGATGCATTTAGCAAGGCAGAAGCTTTTTCCTGTTCTATCACAGCTTTTTCCGTCTCTGACAAATTGGGCTGGGCCAATTGCTCCGTGTACACCTGCTCGACAGTTTCTCGTTCACTTGTTGGGCCGTAAGAAACCAGGAACCACAACACAATAGAAATGGCCATGATGATTTTTC
>JBCDIQ010000358.1:0-5901 GCA_039024295.1 Bacteroidota bacterium
ATGTAAACCATCCCAATATTATTTAGGGGAATAGCTGCTCCTGATTTATCACCCATTTCTTCCCTTATTTTCAGGCTCTTGGAATAATTAGCTATTGACCTGTTGTAGTCACCTTGGTTCATGTAAACATACCCAATGTTATTAAGTGAGTTAGCTATCCCAGATTTGTTTCCAAGTTTCTCGCTGATCCTAAGGCTCTTAAAATAGTACTCAAGTGATTTGTCATACCTACCTTGATTTTTATAAATAGTCCCAATGTTGCTGAGAGAGGAAGCTATTCCAGAATTATTTCCCATTTCTTCCCTGATTTTCAGGCTTTGGGAAAAATACTCCATTGCCTTTTGGTAGTCACCTTTATTCATGTATATAATCCCAATGTTATTGAGGGCATTCCCCAATGATTTTTGGTAGAAATGGATTTCATCATCCCTATAGTTCTGAGGAGTCTTTTCAAGTAATTCCTGGCACCGCTCTACGATTTTTTTATTCAGTTCCCAATCCAGTTTGGGGTCGAAAACATAGATGATCTCGTCCCACGCAATCCACGAATTTATTATTACCGAATCGTGTTCTGCCGTCGCAATTACGTGCTTTAGGGAATCAATCTTGGTTTGTTGATTTTCTGTAAGTTGAGCATAGCCGATAATTTGGAGAAAAAGACTTGTGAAAAGTGCCCCCAAAAGTCTTGGTAACCAGGATCGGGTCTTCAAAAAAATTGAATTCATGTTCGGATAAAAAGGTGAGTTAGTGGGATGAATATAATTAAAATATAACCACCCAGTAATTCCCGGATGGTGTTATAGAAGATGGAGATAAATGGCTCCATCTGTTAAAATCAAATGGCAAAAAACAAATATGTTGCCCTCATTAAGCCCCTGAAAAAGATCATGTTGCTGGTTACGAGCCGTTTGGTTTCCATAACTGAGAGATAAATTTCTGAATACCGTTTATTGGCGAGATTTTCTTAACTTCGCATCTTGAAATTTCAGCCTAGTTTTTATGCGTTACGAACGAATCAATGATATAAGCGGATGGGTAATTTTTGCCATAGCATTCGTCAGTTATTTGCTGACCATGGCACCAACCGCGAGCTTTTGGGATTGCGGGGAATTTATCGCCTGTTCCAACGAATTAGAGGTGCCTCACCCGCCGGGAGCGCCTTTCTTTTTGCTGATAGGGCGTGTGTTTGCGCTGTTCTCCTTTGGAGATGTAACAAAGGTTGCATTGATGCTGAACATACAGAGTGTGCTCTCAGCTTCTTTTACGGTGTTGTTCACTTTTTGGATCACCACCATTTTATCTAAAAAACTGTTGGTGAAGCGTGATGAAACCCCCAGCCAGGAGCAGACCATCGCGATTATGCTGGCAGGAGCCGTAGGGGCACTTGCCTGTACCTATGCTGATTCTTTCTGGTTCAACGCAGTGGAAGCGGAAGTTTATGCGATGAGCTCCTTTTTTACAGCTGTAGTTGTTTGGTTGATGTTCAAATGGGAAGCACGTGCTGATCAGCCCGGCCACCTCCGCTGGATTTTGCTGATTGCCTACCTGATGGGCTTGTCCATTGGGGTTCACTTGTTGAACTTGTTGACGATTCCGGCATTGGCGTTCATCTATTATTTCAGGAAGCATGATTTCTCTTGGGGAGGCTTTATCGGAACTGGCCTTGTTTCAGTAGCCATCCTGGGGGTAATCCAATCGGGCATTATTCTCTATACCTTCGATCTTGCCTGGGCATTTGAGCGTTTCTTCTCAGGTGTATTCAGCGCGCGCGGGGTGCAAACTTCAGGCATGAGCCTGCCAATTGGAACCGGACTTGTGCTATTTTGTATTCTCCTTTTTGGCACCATCGCAGGGCTGTTGTACTACAGTTCTCGTAAGAATATGGTGTGGCTGAACACATTTGTGTTGGGCATTTTGGTGGTATACCTGGGATTTTCCTCTTACCTCATGATTCCCATTCGTTCCAATGCCAACCCTCCCATTGATGAAAACAACCCTGAGAATACCCTCACCTTCCTGAGTTATATGAAGCGTGAGCAGTACGGGGATCGTCCCCTTTTCCGGGGCCCGCTATATAATTCCAGACCGACTGGATATGATAAGTCTACCGAGTATGTGTTGAAAAAAGTGAAAGTAGAGGGAGGAACTGAAGAGCGATATGTGGCGTACGGGGAAAAGCTCAAGCCAAAATATGCGCCCAGAGACAAAAAGTTCTTCCCCCGGATGTATGAATCCAGCCGGTACAACATGGGGCCGCATGCCTACACAGCTTACGTGAGAAATACCGGGGATCCCAAAGATCCCTATGATGATAAGCCTACCCCGGCAGAAGATTTTAAATATTTTGTCAACTACCAGATCATCCACATGTACTGGAGATATTTCATGTGGAACTTTGCGGGGCGAGAAAGCGATATTCAGGATACCGGATGGGAAAGTGGAATTGCCTTCTGGAAGACTTCCAATATGCCGGAGTCAGTTCGGGATAACCCTGCAAAGAATCACTTTTTCATGCTGCCCTTCTTATTGGGGCTTGTGGGACTCGCCTGGCAGATCAAGCGAAGAGGGGAAGATGCTGCAGTCGTAGGCTTACTCTTCTTCTTTACTGGTTTTGCCATTATTCTGTACCTGAACCAGTACCCGATGCAGCCACGTGAACGAGACTATTCGTTTGCGGGTTCGTTCCAGACCTATGCCATTTGGATTGGACTGAGCGTGATTGCGATGTACGAGTTTCTTCGAAAGTTCCTCAAAGGAGGTGCCGTGTACGTAGCGGGTGGACTCGCATTACTTGCACCCATTCTGATGGCTGCCCAAGGCTGGGATGACCACTCCCGCGCAGGCAGGTACATTGCCCCTGACTCAGCTTACAACCTGCTGAATTCATTGGATCAAAATGCGGTCCTGTTTACAAACGGGGACAATGACACGTTCCCCTTGTGGTACATTCAGGAAGTAGAAAATATACGTCCAGATGTTCGTGTCCTCTGCTTGAGTTATGTAAATACCGATTGGTACGTGCAGCAAATGTACCAACAAATGAATGAATCAACGCCTCTGCCACTGAGTTTGAAGGAGGATGAATATACCGGTCAGCAAAACCAGGCAAAGTACTTCCCTGGTACGAAAAAGAACCTTCAGCTGAAATTACCGGTGTCTGCCCAGAACATGATGGATAAAGGCATCATCTCCGAGCGGGAGCTCCCTTATGTCAAAAGTATCATGGAGTGGACCATTCCTACACGTGCAGGTGGTGGCAACCGCTACCTGGAGTTAAAGGATTGGGTGATCATTAACCTGATCACCAATGTAGCAAAAGAAGGCTGGGACCGTCCGGTTTACTTTGCCAACACAGTAGCACCTAGCAGCTTTCTTGGATTGGAGCCCAATTTGCGCCTTGAGGGCCTTGCGTACCGCATCATGCCATTCCGGATGCCACAGGAGCGCGATCCATATGACCCTTACAAAAGCTTTGTTGATCCCGTTCGGATGTATGACAACCTTATTGGCAAGTTCCGTTACCGGAACCTCGCCAATAAAGGGGTGTATTACGATGATAACATCAATCGCATGGTAAGCAACTATCATGGCGTATTCTACCGCTTGGCCAACTTCTACCTCCGGGAGGCAGATAAGTTGGAGCGTCAGCTTCAGGTAGTAGGGGACAGCATTGCGCTTCCTACAGAGCTCGCTGAGGCCAAACCGGAAGACCTTCGTAAGAAAGCAGAAGAAGTGATGATGTATGCAGATGAGAACTTCCCCTACGATGTTGCCATGCCAGAGCCTTATGTCTTGGTACGCAGCGGAATTCTGTTCGACCGCATGGGCCTTAAGGAAAAAGCAGAGGAATATTTCTCCTTTGCCAGAAAGGTAAGCTCAGAGCATTTGAACTATTATGCTGATCAAGGAAAATACTTCGGTAAAAAAGACTCCTACATGGCTGCCCTTCAAATGCTGGGACAACATTACCAGTTCTCCAATCAGGCGCAGCAGGCTCAGGAATTGAACCAGGAAGTTCAAAACCTGACGGCCAAGTTTAGAAGAAACGAACGATAGCCTATCTATCGGTAACTGATAAAGCCTTATACAGCCAATCTCCTCTGAGGGATTGGCTTTTGTTACTGTGTACGATCTGAACGTGCTGGTTTAATCCCAAAGCCATGTCTTTTGAGTTACATATTCCTATATTTGGATTAGTACCATGTGAGTTTGAGCTAAATGAGTGCCTTGCAAGATAAATACATCAATCCCCTAACGGATTTTGGCTTCAAAAAGCTTTTTGGGAGTGAACCCAACAAAATTTTATTGATTGATTTTCTGAATCAGGTACTTCCTGAACAGCATCAGATCAAAGACCTCACCTATGGTCGTAATGAGCAATTAAGCCAAACCAATCTGGACAGAAAAGCTATCTTTGACCTGTATTGTGTGGGTGAATCAGGCGAAAGGTTCATTGTAGAAGTTCAAAAGGCAAAGCAGAATTTTTTTAAAGATCGAAGCGTTTATTATGCCTCGTTCCCCATTCAGGAGCAGGCTAAAAAAGGGATTTGGGATTACAGTTTACAGCCAGTTTATACAGTAGGCATTTTGGATTTTGTTTTTGATGACCATAAGCAGGAGGAAGACCTGTTACATATGATCGAACTCAAAAACCAACGCTGCGAAGTATTTTATGATAAATTAAAATTCATCTACATTGAATTGCCCAAGTTTAAGAAGAGAGCAAATGAATTGGTCACGCATTTTGATAAATGGCTGTATGTGTTCCGGTATTTATCTGAATTACAGGATCGGCCTCAAGCATTGCAGGATCGGGTTTTTGAAAGGCTGTTCGAAGCTGCCGAAATTGCTCGTTTCAGTCCTGATGAGCGAGAAGCATACGAGGAAAGCTTAAAATATTATCGAGACCTTAACAATGTGGTAGCCACCTCCAAGAAAGAAGGGAAAATAGAAGGAAAATTAGAAGGTAAACTGGAAGGGAAAATTGAAACGGCCCTGAATCTTTACAAGATGGGGATGGCAATTGATCAAATTTCAGCAGCGACCGGTATTTCCTCTGACCAACTAAATGAAATCTTCAAAGATTTGTAATAGCGTATCTTGATTTACCCTTCGGAAATGAAAGGCCGTTTACTTTTGTCAATTGCCTCTATTATTTCCACTTCAAACTCTCTTTGTATCTGTACCCGTCTTTTGGGGTCAGGTGTAAGCTCAATGGCTTTTATAGCACCAAATCCAGCGTCTTCACTCAAGCTCCAAGCCCGAGAATATACTGCATACTGGTACCAAAGTTCGGCATTTTGGTTGTTGAAAGACATCGCCCGGGTAATCAGTTGATTGCCTTTCCCCCAATCTTGTTTGCTGCCGTATAATTCCAGCAGAAAAACCAGGGCAGCAGGCCAAATAGGGTATTGCGCTTGCAACAATTCAGCCTCTCCGAGTACAGAGGTGTCTCCTTGAGCATGCCGAAGTTGGAGATCCAGCAGTTGTGCAGACCGAAGGTCAGGAGACTCCTTTAGAACTTGATCCACAAGTGTTACAGCTTCATCTATATTTCCTTGTAAAAAATGAGCCTTTGCAAGTTCTGTTTTTACTTCAGATGTTTGAGCAGGCGCATAAGATAAATTTTCGATGGCGGCAGGGTCTTTATACCGATTGTAAATTTTGGCCATTTCCAGGTAGGGAGCCACATCTGAGGAATCCTTTGCTATGGCTTTACGGAAATGTTCCAGTGCAGGAATAAACGATTGGTTGCTGTCAGCATAAATCCCCACCCGAATCAGTTCATCCGAATTAAGCTGGTCAACACTCCATTCCGTCAATGCGAAGGTGTGCTGCCCAAAGGCCTCCAGCAGCATGCCCAATTCTTTGGCAGCAGAGTCCCAGAGGGTTTCATGCTGG
>JBCDIQ010000359.1:0-5888 GCA_039024295.1 Bacteroidota bacterium
GAGACAACCCTAGCAGCCGTATCGGATAAGTTTACAGAAGAGCGTTTTTCTAAAGGCAGTCATTTACTCTATGCTGATGAGTTCGCCAACAACCTATTTTTCACCACAACTGGCTGCTTGAGAACATATGTCACCGACTTCAACGGTGTAGAACACAACATCTTCTTTTCGATCGAGAACTGGTGGTCCGGGGACCTCCCCAGTTTCCTGAATAAGGAGCCCGCAGTTTGCAATATTCAGGCACTAGAGGATACCATTGTGCTATCCATCAATCAAGAAAGCTGGGACCATTTAATCAAGGAAGTTCCCGAATTCGTCAGCTATACCCGAATTTTATTTCGGAACAAGATGTTCTCTCAACAACATAGAATTGTCCAAAGCCTCTCTTTAACTGCAGAAGTACGATACCACTACTTTCTTAAGGAATACCCCGATTTATCTCAGCGCATTTCTCAGAAACACATCGCGAGCTACCTTGGGATCACCCCTGAATTTTTAAGCATGTTGCGTAGCAGAAGGAGAAAGTGATTTCTTAAACTACTTTAATTTTTTGTGAGAAAGGGCGAAATACCTTTGTACCCAATCAATTACAAATAGTACAGAATATGGAGACACAAGTAATCAAAGCATTCCTGGTAATTCCCTTATTCTTGCTCATTTCTCCTTCGATTTTTTTCACCCCCAAACAAGAGGTAAAGATGGGTACCCCAATTACGTTAGACAACATGCCAGTTAGAAACGGCGCACGTCCTTCTACGACGAATACCAATCCACACACGCAGTTAGACCAACAGCCCGAGGATATTTCCTATGTCAGTACCCTGCAGGCCTGGGCATTTGAACTAACCAACATTGAGAAAAGGCCAAGCCTGGTTTCGGTTCCAGGAGCAATCGCCATGTTCATGGAGAAAGAGCACGTCTGCAAATCCTGCAATGCCTTTATGGCCGATACAGAGTTCGCCCATTTCCATCCCCATCCGGATTACAGCTTGCACCTGGGCCTGCCACAAAAAGATGCTGAAGTCATCATCGAAAAAGGCTGGGGAGAGTGGCATCCACTGATTAAAAGAGGAATTCTTCCTCCCAACATAATCATGATGTATGCGCCCAGAAATCAGGACGAACTGGAAGTAGCAAAGTTCATACTAGGTCATTCTTACTCCTACGCGAAAGGGAAGCTAGACTAGAAGACAAACCACATTAAAATTTTTCTTCCTCAATGGTTGACGTCTGACGTCGACCATTTTTTATTCAATCCTGTATCCAAGCAAAAAGATAGCTATGGCAATCCGCTACAATGACAAAAGACACCTGAAACACATTCCTATTTATCTACCTTTACCAAACCAAAAGGAACTGGAAGCTCAATTGGCTTATCCTATTTCCAGGTTAACCAAAAACTGAATTCAGAGCGGAACAATGCACACAAAAAAATATCCCTGGGCTGTAACACAAGGTGTCTGCTAACCAGAAATTTACTTGAAGATCATGAAACAAAGAGAATTGCTACTCGGTACCCTGATGCTGATCGCATTGGTGCAATTGGTAAACGCCCAAGGGTTAAACCTTATCGTAAGGGGCAACATTGCCATCGGTACCGAATACCAAAGCCTAGATTTTTGGGGGAGGAACTTATCCTACAGCCCTGGAGGTGGGCTTGGAGTTGAGGTAGGTGTGCAATTTGACATGTTAAAAGGTTTCGGAATTCAGTTAACCCTTGGTCGTCAATTTAACTATACCTTCCATGAAGAAACAGTAAATGGTATTACTAACCGAAGTTCCTTCACGTTTAACCGACGGTTTATTTCATTAGGGGTTTTAAAGAACTTTACGCTGACTGACGGAATTGTCAATAGCTTACAAGTTGGGGCTGGCACCAACCTCAATTATCCCGGAACTATGACAAGAGTCGAAAATGAGGTTGTGATCGAGGAATCATCTTATTACTCAAATTTTGGAATTTATATTGATCTCGTTTTGCGGCTAAAGATAACCGATCAGATATTCCTCGATCCCGGAATCAGGTATAGGCAATTAAATTTTTCCGCTGAATCATTTTCGGAGGGTGCAGTTTCAGAATTGCCTGATAACCTGCAAGAGGTAAATGCCAGTGGGGTTGAAATAGGGCTTACTTTTGTTCAAAGGCTATGAGGATTGTAACGCCATTTGGTAAGATATTTCAAGTGAAACCCTGATTAAAAAGGCATTACCATACCTCCTCAGAGAGCATAAACATGAAATTAATACCCGTAATTGAACTCGGTTATGCCAACCAGGGAGTTAAAGCACCCGAACTTGGTCCATACTGGGAATATCCAGCTGAATGGGACGAATTTCATCATAGGTCATATATGAATCAGAGCTGGCACATACCATCCAAGAAATGAAAAGAGTACAACTGTCGATTTTACTATTATTGGCCATTTCTCCGGGATATGCCCAATTACTATCCAGTGACCAAATCGATTTTCTAGACTTTGTAGAATGCTATTATCCCAATGACATTGGTCCCCTCGTGATTTATCAGGGTATCAATGGGAAGGCAATTGACACCTTGGAAAACGACTCCAAACGGTGCTATTACAAAATGGCCATCCAAACCTCAAAGGAAGGGTGGTTGCAAATCGAAAACCTGTTACGGATTCCTGATTGTGACCAAAATCATGTTAATGAGGATATCTACCAGTATAAAAACAGTTGGGTAAAAAGCGATGCCTTCCTGATTAATTTACCTGAGGGTGGCGCCTACCTGTTCATGGAACCCAATAAAGCATCCCCTTACATTCGGGTAGAAAAATTTGCAAGAGGAAGTGTGGTGGAGGTAAAAGGAGTTTGGGCCAAGGTTCGCATAACAGATGAAAACAACCAGCCCATAGAGGGGTGGCTCAAAAGAAGCGACCAGTGTGCCTTCCCATTTACCACGTGTAATTGGATAATAGAAGATTAGGATGGGCTGCTTACAAGGGCTAAGCCTATTTGCTTTTGTTTAGTGGGAAACAGGAAAAATCATCTCTTACCCACAAGAAAAGTTCCTCAACTCCTGTCCCCTAAAATAGTAGCTTGCGTAAAAGCTCCTACCCCCGTGAACTCCCCCTCAACCACCCGTTGGATCAAACGGACCATCACCCTGGTCATTGGGATTGTTATCTGGCATTTGCCGGTTCCATGGGACCTGTCACCGATGGCATGGCAGCTGTTTACCATTTTTATCACAGCCATCCTGGGCGTTTTGATCAATGCGCTGGCAATATTCACCGCATCTGTGCTAGCATTGGTGGCAGTGGTTATGTTGGGGGTACTTACGTCTGCACAGGCATTTTCTGGCTTTTCAGAGAGCTTCATTTTGCTCATCCTGGCAGCTTTTCTCGTGGCCAAGGGCGTAACCAAGTCCGGCCTGGGCAGACGCATTGCCTTTCTGCTCATCCGACGGTTTGGGAATTCGACCCTGAACCTGGGCTATTGCGTAGTGGCAACGGATACCTTGCTGGGTCCGGCCATTCCCAGCAATACCGCCAGATCGGGCATCCTTTATCCCATTGCCCATGCCTTGGCGTTGGACACGGGTTCACAGCCTACGGCAGCAGGTCGAAAGCGGACTGGCAGTTTTTTAATGATGACGGCTGCCGCAGGTCATACCGCTACCTCGGCCTTGTGGTTTACCGCGATGGCGGCCAACCCGGTGGGCGCCAAAATTGCTGCGGATTTTGGGGTCAACATGAATTTTGGCACCTGGTTGTTGGTAGCCTCTGTACCTTGTCTGATTGCCCTGCTTGCCATTCCCTTTGTGTTGTACAAACTCTTTCCCCCATCCATCACCCACACGCCCGAAGCGCCTACATTGGCCCGGAAAGCGCTGGAGGAAATGGGGCCCATGAGTAAGCAAGAATGGATCATGGGCTTTACATTTTTGGGCATGATTGTGCTTTGGGGGCTCTCTTCGGTCCTGAACCTCAACATGGCAATCATTGCCTTTTTGGGATTGGCCATCCTGATTTTGTCAGAAGTATACACCCTTGAGGACCTGCGCAAAGGGGCTGGAGATGCCCTCGAAACCTATATCTGGTTTGCCATCCTGTACATGATGAGCAGTGCGCTCAATGATTCCGGCTTCATGAAAACCCTGGGCGTCCAATTGGCCACTTACATCCATGGGTTTCACTGGGTGACGGTCTACCTTATCCTAACGATGTTGTATGTCCTGATCCATTACCTCTTTGTGAGCCAGACAGCCCAGTTGCTGGCGCTGTACGCCGTATTTTTGCAGGTAGCCGTAAGCGCTGGAGTCCCAGCAGCCCTCATGGCATTCATGTTGTCGTTTGCCACCAACTATTTTGCCGTCATTACGCCCCAAGGCTCAAGTGCAAATGTCCTCTATGCCGGGAGCGGATTTCTCACCTCTGGGGAAATGTACAGGCAGGGCGCAACCATCACCGCCTTGAACACAGCCATATTTCTGCTCTCCACACCGTGGATCATGTGGGTGTCCTCATTTTCTGGGTAAAAAAATGGTTGAAGGATTATCCTTTATCAGAGGTCTAGCCCTTCTCACAAATCCGGCGTATACCGCTTAAACATCTCTTCCTGGGTTTCTTCTGGTTTGTTGGTGCCCAGTTGGTCATTTAGCATTTTTCCCATGGTAGGAAATTCGGGCCTGCTCATCCGATAAGCATCGCCCCACAAATCAGACCGCATCAAGGCCTTCGCACAGTGCAGGAACATCTCCTCAATGTGGATGACAATGCAGGATTTCGGTGGATTGCGTTCTTCTGAGAATCGCTCCAGGTATTGAGGATCAGTTGAAATGCTAGCTCTACCATTGATGCGAAGGGTTTCTTCTATGCCAGGAACCAAAAACAGACAGCCAATTCTTCCCGTCTGAACGATATTAACCAAACTGTCTACCCGGTTATTCCCCTTTGCATCTGGCACGAGCAAGGTTTTGTTATCCAGCACCTGCACGAACCCGGGTCTTCCCCCTCTGGGCGAAGCATCCACCCTGCCGTCCTGATCATAGGTACTCATCACAAAAAAGGGAGCGTGCAAAAGGAAGTTTCGGGCATGTGCTTCAAGCTCGGGCAAGACTTTGTCCTTTGCCCTGCCTTGTGGCCAGCCATAGAGTTCGCGTAATTCTTCTTCGTTGGTGATGGTCATGGTGGGAGTGGATAAATGATGGATTGTATAGGCAAAGATACGTCTAGTCTTCCTTTAGCGTTTTTCAACATGCATAAGGATCAGAACAGGGAACAGAAATGGTAGGGAAAGATAATCCAGAATTCACTTTTTTAGCTTTTCCAATCCCTTGACCATGGAAGGTTAAGGTAATTGTTACTCATGGGGGAGGTAAAACTTGTCTCCAGTCACACTCATAATTTTGACATGAAACATGCAACTATAATTTTGATCGTACTGGCATCATTCGCAACTGCCCAGACTGATTCAATTCGTGGAAATCAATTCACACTAGAAGGAGAAATAATTAACGGGATCTGGCGTCCTCCGGGCTGCGGAACGACAGCCTGGGGAATGGTAGTAGAATTTAGCATCAGGGAGTTTTCTGATTCAACGTATACTTTAGATTCTATCCCTGTGATCTTCACCTGTCCTGGATTTTATGGAGAAGGCTTTTTCAAAGTTGGGGAAATATATTCTCTGACCCTTGCTGATGAAAATCAAGCAAACTTTGGCTGGGTTATACTTAACAAGTTTGTTTTAGAAAAATATACCCTTGAAAAGCAGTTATGGGTAATTGAGGCCGAAAAAAGTGCTGTGGATAACAAGGCATCTATTAAAGGTAAATCGCACCGAAAACGGCTATGGCCTCAAGGACACAAATGATTTTTTAGTGATGATAAATACGCAAAACCCAGCTGCCATGGTGGCGGTATAAA
>JBCDIQ010000360.1:0-5873 GCA_039024295.1 Bacteroidota bacterium
AATAGCACCTATAAGGGCAGACAAAAGGATCACCGATATCATTTCAAAAGGAAACAAATAGGTGGTGAGGAGTTCTCGCCCGATGGGTTCTACCTGTCCATATGAAAAAGAGGGGTTGATTTTTTCTCCAGCAAATCCACGCAGGACATAAAACATCTCTGCCACAAAGGCAGCTCCAATAAAAAATGCAAGGCCCCGGCGAACGTCAACCTTTTCTGCACCTGGCTCATCGGTAAGGTTGAGCAACATGATCACAAAGAGGAACAGCACCATGATAGCCCCCGCGTACACCAAAATCTGGATAACGGCAAGGAATTCAGCGTTCAAGGTGAGAAACAGCCCCCCCAAGGAGAAGAAATTAATGATCAGACAAAGGGCAGCGTAGATGGGGTTTTTCTGAAGGATTAACCCGACACCACCTCCAATTGCCAGGATGGAGAAGAACCAAAAAAGGAGAGTTTGTAAGGTAGCTTCCACTGATCGAAGGTTAAATTTGTGAAGCGATTCGTCCGCCTCCTCTGGCAAAAAAAGGGGAATTTGGCGTAATATACAAGGGGGTAGGTCGAATCACATCGAATTAATTCGATACATTATTTAGACCGAAAATAAATAGATTCAACTGGGATAAATTTATTTGATCACAAGCTTCTCAAATTGTTTGCTGACCACTATTTCCGGGGTGTCCCCATCGGTATGTACTTCGATTTTCTGTTCCTCCCCGGTAGTAAGCCGAATAGTTACCTTCTTGGGCACCGTTGGAAAGCCGTGGAGGACCATGTTAAAGGTGGCATAGCTGCTGTTGAACCGTCCCTGGGTATACTGACGAATGACGGTTTGCCCCTTTTCTGCAACCTGACTAAATGTTCGGATACAATAATTTCCCTGCTCATACTCATAAAAATCCCCGGCATCTTCATACACCTGGCTGGCATAGGTCTGGGAAGTATAATAGACGTGTAAGATCAATTCGGCCAATTTTTCCTCTCCCACGTGTTGCATGACGGGATAGTGGGGCAACAAAGCTCCTGCCCTGACATACACAGGAATGGTGTCCAATCGGGCTTCAGTCCATACCTCTTTCCCACCAGTGACTTCCTCATCAGTCCAGTAATTGAACCACTGCCCCTTGGGCAGGTACATCTGCCGGCCTTCTGATTTTTCCTCCAAAATCGGACAGATAAGCAAATCTGGCCCAAGTCCAAACTCATCCATTCGGTAGTGTGTTTGAGGATCATGCTGATCCAGGTACACCAACGGCCTGATGACAGGCGTTCCCTGGTGGGCATGTTGCCGAAATGTGGTGTAGACATAAGGAAGTAGGCGATACCGGGTTTCAATCGCCTTTCGAATGGCTGGTAGATTTGCTGATCCAAAGGACCAGGGTTCCTGATCGCCATGGTCGCCTGAAGAGTGGACTCGGAAAAAGGGATGGAAGGCTCCCAACTGCATCCACCTGACAAAAAGCTCTGGACTGGGATTTCCGATAAACCCTCCAATATCAGAACCCACAAATGATACGCCAGAGATGCTCATCCTTTGGCACTGCAAGTTGGCCAGCCAAAGGTGCTCCCAGGTGGAAATGTTGTCTCCCGTCCAGGTGGCGGCAAACCGTTGCATGCCCGCAAAGCCGGAACGGGTGAGGTTAAGAAACCTTCTGGGAAATATTTGCGCCTTTACGCCCTCATAAGTAGCGCGCGCCATCTGGGTGCCATAAATGTTGTGGGCTTTACGGTGGCTGCACGGGTGGCCATCATAGTCATGGCGGGTATCTTCCGGAAATGTTCCCAATTCAAAGACCGCCGGTTCATTCATGTCATTCCAATACCCTGCTATCCCCTGGGCTACTTGATCTTCAAACTTGGTGCCCCACCATTGGCGTACCGCTGGATCGGTAAAATCGGGGAAATGGCAGATGCCCGGCCAAACTTCGCCCCGCATCAAGGGACCGTCTGCCCTTCGGCAGAAATACCCATTTTCAATTCCCTCCCGGTAAACGGAATAAGATGGGTCGAGTTTGATTCCCGGGTCTGTGATAGCAACCGCATTAAACCCATCAGCTTTCAGTTCCTGGATCATCCTGGCGGGGTCAGGAAATCTATCTGCATTCCAGGTAAAACACCGGAATTCGTCCATGTAGTCGATGTCCAGATGAATGGCATCGCAGGGAAGTTGCAGCTCGCGAAGTTTTTGGGCAATGCTTTTTACCTGACTTTCTGGAAAATAACTCCACTTGGATTGGTGAAAGCCAAGTGCCCACAGTGGAGGCAGTTCATGGGTGCCAGTTAGCACAGCATAGCCCTCTACTACGCGCAGCAGTTCCGGACCGTAGATGAAGTAATAGTCCATTTGCCCGCCGTCAGCCCAGAAGCTGGACACATTTCCATTGGAATGACCAAAATCAAAATGTGACCGGAAGGTATTGTCGAAAAATATGCCGTAGCCTAGGCCGTGGTGTAGCCCCTGGTAGAAGGGGATATTTTTATACAGCGGATCTGAGTTTTTGTCATAGCCGTAGCGGTCAGTTGCCCATAGCTCAAACCGCCTGCCCCGTAAATTGAAGTTACCTGTTTTATCGCCCAGACCGAAGAACACTTCTTGTTCTTGGATGCGTTTGCTGCAGTAAACAAAATTGCCGCCATGTTGGTGGCTCTCTTCCCAGTGGAACCCCCGTTCGTCTTCCACCACCAGTTGTCCGTCAAGGTTATAAATACTTATGTGGAGTGTTTTGGAGATCACGCACCTTAAACTGTTGGTTTCCAGAAAGAAACTGTCGTCATGCTCCTCAACTTTTATGCTGGTCGGTGGCGTGGGTAAATCCTCCCGGATTGCATAAGAGAAATTTTGCATCAGGCTTCCATAGGGGGAATACCGAAATCGGAGGATGTGATCTGTTACAACACTTACTTCCAGAGTGGTCTGAGGGGCATAAAAATGACAAATGGCACCTGTCTTTTCCCAGCGATATACCAATTGGGGGGTGCGTTTGCCTTGTGCCCGAGATCGGGGGTCTTGTTCCATGCGTGATTGTGGTTGAAATAGCAATTAACAGAATGCATCGAAAATTTGGAAAAGGAGAAGTAGAAATCCAGGTAGATGAGAAGGGGATGATGTGGTAAAGAACCCCAAGACAGGAAGAAGATTTGCTGTTCATAGGGAGTTGGACCATGCAATTTTGGGTAAGGACGAGCATGGGCATTTTAGCAATTCTTGCATTAAGCTTGATCCTAATACCTAAGGGAAACATCGTAGGCATTTATGACCATGGCCCGATACCCTGAGGAGCAGCTTTTGGAGACTTTTGAATCAGCAATTACCAATGCTATTTATCTCCTGTAAACCTACAACATCATGAAACAATTTGTAACACTGGCCGTGTTCTTCTGCATATTCGGCCACACTTTGGGGCAAGATATTTTGGCCCAAAAAGAACACGATACCCCCAGTAGGGCTTTTGAAAGTATTCAATTGGATGAGGCAGCAAAAACCTTCGCCTTGGTCATGCGGGTCAAGTCTAAAAAGAAGCTCACCGAATACCAGGAAAATACCTACTCCCTGGAGGATATGTCCCTGATGGATTCTAAGACCTTTGAGCTAACTAAAGAGCAGGTGAAAGGAAAAAAGAATTGACGATCCTCTAAAGCTGGGGACTATACCAAGCGTTACCTGCGGGTAGACAACAACCTCAATTACCAGTTTACCCTAAAAAAGGGCTATTTCTTGCGTACCACCACCATTGACCAATGGGGTCCCGTTTCCTCCCGGGTAGAATGGAAAACGGAAGAAAAAGTCAAGCCAAAAGGAACCGATGGCAGGAAGCTGCAAATGCTTATTTCGGCAACAGAGGAACCCAAATTTACCAATCCATGGGGTTCCGAATGGCGCGGTTCCTGGTTTTTTGGCGGGAATAACCTGATCGATGCCACTGGTGACGTAACGGTGTTCTTACGAGAGATTCCGAAGGAGCTCAAGCTAAGGACCACCACCAAGGACTATGTGATTGGAGGCTGGTCTGCCGATAACCTGGCAAATAAATTCCTCAACAAGGTCACCTTTGAAGGTAAAGGTTCCAACAACATCGTAACCAGAGCCAGTGATTTGGTTCTCATAGATGGCCATGAATAATCCTTCCATTTCCTCCCGACCCATTCTGCTTTATTCCCACCAGCCATTGCAACGTGTATTTTCCATTAGCTTCCAGTTTATAAGGGTGACATCGAGTCTTGTATTGCCTAAGCCGCTGAAAAGTTGTGGAAGCACCAGGAAATGAAATGCCCAAGAAATCAACACCATGTCTATTACAGCGTCCTTGTCCCTAGCCCTTAAAAAAGGTGCTGAGCCCCTACGTACATCCGTACAAATCTGGGACTCAGCACTAAATTAGAATTGTGATTAAATCTTAGCCTGTTTTCAGGAAGTCTGGAGCACAGGATAATCGATGTATCCTTCCGGTCCAGGCGTATAAAAGCTATTGAAATCTGGTTGGCTTAATTCTGCTCCGGTCTGCATGCGGGTAACCAAATCTGGGTTAGAAATGAAGGGTCGGCCGAATGCCACCAAGTCTGCATTCCCCGCATCCAGGTCACTTTGAGCGCGATCGTGGTCGTAGCCACCACTCAGAATAAGCGTACCATTGAAATTTTCGCGAATCTTGGCTTTGATGCTTATAGGCACTTCGGGCGCTCCCATGGCCGCATGATCTACCAAGTGGATATAGGTCAGGTTTAGCTCGCTTAGCTTACTGGAAAGATAGGCGTAGGTGTCGTCCAATTCGTCGTAGATAGCCACTTCGTTGAACACGCCATACGGAGATAGGCGGATACCGGTTTTATCTGCACCAATTTCATCAATGACGGCCTGTGCCACTTCCAAGGCAAACCTAGTCCTGTTTTCAATGCTGCCACCGTAAGTGTCGGTGCGCGCGTTGGTGCCTCTGTTGATGAATTGCTCCACCAGGTATCCATTGGCTCCGTGAATCTCTATTCCGTCAAATCCTGCGTCAATGGCATTGCGAGCTGCTGTGCGGTATTCCTGAATAACATGCTGAATATCTTCCAGGGTCATTTCCTCAGGTGCAGGAATTTCCAATTCGCCCTTTCCATCTACGTACATTTTGGTATCTGTCAATGGAATGGCAGATGGTGCGAGTGCCCTGCCACCTTCAGGCAGGTTGTCAGGGTGGGTTACCCGACCGGTATGCATGATTTGCAGAAAGATGGTTCCGCCCTTTTCATGGACCGCGTTGGTCACCTTTTGCCAGCCTGCTACCTGCTCAGCAGAAAACACCCCTGGGATACGTGGGTATCCCAACGCATTGGGAGAAGGAGCAGTGCCTTCAGTGATAATCAGACCAGCTTCAGCACGCTGGCCATAGTATTCTGCCATCAGGTCATTGGGAACATTGCCAATTGCACGTGAGCGGGTCATAGGTGCCATGACCACTCGGTTGCGGAGGGTACGTCCTGACAGTTCGTAAGAAGAAAATAACATTTTGTTTATCGTTTGATTTAAGTTTTTAACGTATTCAATGTCATTCTTAACGGGGACGAACAGCTGCATGTTTCAATTTTTTTAAAAAAGATAGCTACATTATTTCGGTAAATGAAATTAATAAATCCTCCTTCTAAATTTTTGAGAAAATTTATAGTCTACCAAGGCAAGTTTTGTGAAAATTGGGATAAGTGACGAACATCTTGTACCAAGTGAAAGAAGCCTTCAGAACGCTGACAGGGTTTTCATCAGTGTGTTTTTACCCTGTCAGCGTTGGTCAGTAGACTGAAACAACTTTGGAAAGTATCGGCTACCAGGGCAAGTTTTGTGAACATTAGGATGAGCAACGAACCCCGTACCGCCATTCTCCGAACGGCGTATTCATC
>JBCDIQ010000361.1:0-5852 GCA_039024295.1 Bacteroidota bacterium
GTTATAGGTGGGAGTCCCTTTAACCTGAGCTTTGATAGTTGTGGCATTACGGCTTCTCGAAACATTATCGCTACGCCACCAAGTATGACGATTAACCTCTTGGTCTGTTCAAATGGCGTACCTGGTTGTACAGCCTCTTTCCAAGGAACACCTTCAGGTCCACTGACCTACAGATTCGACCCACTTATTTCTACTTATACCTCTTATTCTTGGGATTTTGGAGATGGAAACACCTCTAATGCCCTGCGTCCTTCTCATGTGTACAGTAGTGCGGGTACTTACACCGCAAGATTAATCGTAGCAGACATCGGTTCCGGATGTAGGGACACCTCCCAGCAAGTTATTACGGTAAGTGCACCAGGGCCACAAGTATGTGATGCCGATTTTCTCTCAACTGTGAGCTTGAGTAACGGACTCATGAGTTTCCAGGGCATTCATATTCAGCCAGGTAACTTCGCATACTCATGGGATTTTGGAGATGGCAATACTGCTACAACTCCTGTGGTCAATCACTTTTATGCTGCGATTGATACTTATGACGTTTGTCTCTACATCACAGATAATACCTCAGCCTGTAATGATAGCTTCTGTACCATCATCCTGCCCCCTAAAAATGCACCCTGTAGTGCTTTCTTTTTTGAGACTCAAGATCCACAAGACAGCCTAACCTTCTTCTTTTTGCCTGATAGTAATTTTCAAAGCTATCAGTGGGATTTTGGGGATGGAACTACTAGCAGCAATGTATTTGCTTCCCATACCTACGCTTCAGGGGGTAGCTACAATGTTTGCCTGATTGTATCTGATGTTGGATGTTCAGATACGTTCTGTACCACGGTAAACGCAGCGGTTAATACCAGGCCTTGTGATGCGTCTTTCACCACCCGAATTTCTCCATTCTTGCCTTTGGAAGTCCAGTTTAACGCCAGTTTTCCACAAGGGAACATGTCTTGGGATTTTGGGGATGGAAATACTGCAACTGGAGCAAACCCCTATCACATTTATGCTGCGCCAGATACGTATCAGGTGTGCTTAACCATTACGGATCCCGGTAGGAATTGTACCACTACTACTTGCCAACAAGTAATCGTAGCCAACGGAAATAGTGGACCCAATTGTACTGCAGCTTTCTACTCTTTCCCACTTAATCCAGGCAATCCATTGGATGTATTCTTTGCAGCTTTAGATTCAAATCTGGCAACTTACAGCTGGACCCTCGGTGATGGTACTACCAAAAATACCCCAACTTTTTCTCATACCTACGCCTCAGCAGGTACCTACAATGTATGCCTGACAGTCACTGACGGGGCAGGTTGTGTTGATAGCATATGCAATGCTGTCGTGATTTCTGGACCTCCAGCTCCATGTTCAGCGCAGTTCTTTGCTAATCCAAAAAATAACGGGGCACCCAATACCCTGGAGTTTGTGCCTGCAAATGTAAATAGCAACTATACCTATAATTGGGACTTTGGTGATGGCAATACTTCTGCTGCAACCATCCCAACCCACACCTATGCTTCTGCCGGTACTTATCAGGTGATGTTAATCTTAAATGGAAATACACCTGGCTGTGCAGATACTGTCATCCAAAGTGTTAGTACGGTAAATACCCCTCCCCCAAGCTTCCTGATGTTGGGACAGGTATTTGCTAACAATGCACCTGCTCAGGACATCACAGCTTACCTGATTCAATATGACTCAATCGCGGGTACATTGACTGCCATTGACACCTTCGTGACAGATACCGCTGCTCCGGCCGGTTTCTTCTTCCTGCGAGCAGTTCCTGGCTCGTACCTGATCAAGGTTGCGCTGAACCCCGCCGATCCTGATTACAATAGCTATTTGCCTACCTACTACGTTCAGTCGTCTACCTTCTCTAACGCAACTATGCTTAGTGGATCTGGATTCCCATTTATCCGCATTGACCTGCTGGGGGGCAATAACCCAGGTGGACCGGGCTTTGTAGGGGGATTGATCAGCCAGGGAGCTGGAAAAAATGGAGCAGGGGATCCAATGGCAGGCATGCAAGCCATGATCTTCGATGACCTGGGCAACCCCATTGCAGCGGCTATGTCTAACGAAGACGGCGAGTATGAATTCCCAAGTCTGCCATATGGCAACTACGAAGTAATGGTTGAACTGTGGGGCCGTACCCCTGAGATGTTCCCCGTTTCCTTGACTTCGGGTTCACCCACAGCTACCAACATTGACTTCAAGGTACATGACACTTGGATTGAAGCACTGAAAACCACCACTTCAGTTGATGACTTATTGGATGTTCAGAGCTTAAGGATGTATCCAAATCCTGCGAACAATGCTGTAAACGTTGCTTTCACCAGCAATAACACCGCAAAGATGCAGCTGCAGATTTTGGATTTGAGTGGAAAGATGATAAAGCGCCAGCAGATGGAAGCTGGAGTTGGACAGGTGAATGCCACCCTAACTACTTCTGAGCTGCCACAAGGAATGTATTTGCTGGAATTGACCCTCGATGATCGCCTGGTCAAAGCAGAAAAACTCATAATTGTACATTAATCACCAGTTACCGCTGCTGATGGGGTGAAACTTTTTGCCCTGTCAGCAGCTTTAGTTTTTATGCCTGATATTTACCCGGAGCTTCTTCGGCGGTGCCGAAAGAAAGATAGAAAAGCGCAGAACGACCTCTACAGGTTGTGCTTTCCTATGCTTATGCCGGTATGTATGAGGTATTGCAAAAACGAGGAAGAGGCCCGAGAATATTTGAACTTGGGGTTTTACAAGATCCTCACCCAGCTTAAAAAGTACCCGGAACACGTTCCGTTTGAAGCTTGGAGCAAACGTGTCCTTATCAACCTGATCATTGATGAGCTGCGCAAAAAGAAAACCTACCGGAAGCACGTAGAAGTCCTGGAAGATAAAACTGTGGGAGAAGAAGGAGGATATAATTTTGAGCAACCGGAAATCAGTGCAGAAGAGATTTACGGATTTATCCGAAGCCTTCCTCCCAAAACAGCTGCTGTGTTCAATTTATACGCCCTGGACGGCTACACCCACAAAGAGGTAGCTGGTCTGCTCAAGATCGGAGAAGGCACTTCCAAGTGGCATTATTCAGAAGCACGTAAACAGCTGAAAGCCATGATAGAGAAAGCACGCACATTACGACATAAAAAGCTGTCTTATGGAAAAGCAGTTTGATTTAGAAAAATATATCACCGAGCAACTGGAAGCCAGTTCGCCCCCTGCTTATGAGGAGGCATACTGGGATGAGGCGTTGGAAGTGATTAAATCAAAGGAGCGCAGACGCTGGAGGTACCTGTGGTGGCTGTTACCGACCTGTTTTGTGGGAATTCTTGCCTTGGGATACGCTGGGTATCTATCAAATCAGGAGGATGGTCTCGCCCAGGCCGCAATGGAAATGGCCCCGGCTTTATCCCCACAACAAGGGGAATTACCGATGAATCCAATTGAGGAAAATACCCTGAACGCTCCAATTGCTAAGCAATTAAATGAAACGTCCCATTCTTCACCCCAGAATACCCATATGCAGCCTATCTCTACTCCAAAAGAGAATATTTCTACCATCACTCAAAACACCTCTATAGCTTCTGTTTCCCCAATCGAACCCTCGGATCAAGCAACTGCTGCTGCCCCAGTTTCCTTTGACCAAAATAAGGGGCTTCTCATGTCAGTGGAACAATCCCGAGCAGGAGAACCACAACCTATAGATGCCCCTCAAGTAGATGCCTCTCAAGAATCGTCATGGGCACCAGCGTTGGACCGAGACGAAAATCGCGCCCGGTTTACCTTAAATATTTCCCAAATAGCCCCCAACCAATCTATCCTCTCCCAAGCAGACGGAATCATTCCCACCTCGCGGGAATTAACGGGGGTAAAAAATACACCACCCTTTCTCCCTCAGGTGCATGTATATGTAATGGCCGGTGTCAGGGTGCTGAGCAATTATCCTGCTGCTGAAGAGACTGGAAGTTCCTGGCAATTCCAACCAGAAGTCGGGCTGGGAACTCATTATCGCTTTCATCGTCGATTTGCCTTGGAGTTAGAAGCAACTCTATATCAACGTGATGAGATCGGATTCACCCTTTCTTCTACGCAAACCACCCGGGTTTTTCAGCGAGAAACCACTACGCAAAACCTGACCTACGACCAGATGACCCTGCTCAATGTTCCCCTGCGCTTGAAGGTACTGGTTGCCAAAGGGCATAGCCTGAGTCTGGGCGGACAGTTCACCCGTGTGCTCCAAACCGCCGGAACCCTGAGTTCTACTCGCGAATCCATGCTTGCTACGGAAGCCTATGTGACCCAGCGATCTGTAAACGGATACACCGCTGGGCTACGGACGATGGACTACGGGCTTGAGTTCGGATATGGCTTTCGCCCCTGGGCAAGGTGGGAGATGAACCTCTTAGGTACCTGGGGACTGCGATCTGTTACAGACGGACAGCTTTTGGTAAATGAAGCCCGAAACCGGAGCATAGCCCTAGGGCTGAAGTATTACCTGCGATAGCCCAAATAATTGAACCCATGAATCGACCAACATATACCCTTTCGTCTGTTTCTCTCACGGGCATTCTCATCGGATGCGCTGTGCTCCTGATGGTTTTTGCGGGCTGCAAACGCGAAGAATTACCTGCTGATGAGGACAATGCTGCCATCCTGGGGTTGGAAGGCAGGTTGGATGGACAGGCTTTCCGTTTGTACGCTGGGGAGGGCCAAGTCTACCAGGATGCAACCCTTGAAAAAGACGAACTGGATGTGACTACCTATGGGGGAACGTTCATCACCAATCAAGACCTGATTCCCAGTCCGGGTCAGGTACGAATCAGGATTCGGGGGGTAGAAGAAGGAGAACTAACGAATGCTTTGCCTGCGAGAAATTATCCTTTCAGGGGAGAGCATACCGTCACTGATCCCGATCCCTTTGCTTTCCGGCTTACCGCACGCTCTGATGGCCAAAGGCCCTATACCTATGAGTGGGTCGAGGAAGATGGTTTGTCGCTGGTGGGGGCTGAACCCATTCTGAAATCTCCTCAAACGCAGGTACATAAGATCAAGCTGCATTTGGCTGATGCCAATGGCTGTCGGGATATTGCTCTGTTCGAACTCATGAGTGGGGACCAATATTGCCCCAAGCCATTTTTCTTCAATTACGAAAAAGGGGCAGATGGCAACATCACCTTTCATCCGCATGTCGATACCACCACCCGTTCCTTAACCCATGTTATCTGGACATTTGGGGATGGCGGCTACCGGTTCAATGAGTTGGCTCCTTCCTATCAGTATAATTATACCGGCATTTATGGCGTCAAAGCGGTGGTGATTGATGACCAGGGGTGCATGAGCTGTGATTTCCAGAACGTCTACACCAAAGCAGGTCCCTCCTGCGCCAGCTCCATCATGAGCCGAACCATCGGCAAGGACAAGGATGTGGGAAAGGTCACCGTTGATTACTGGAACGACGAGGGTCGCCTGTTCACTACCGACATGCCCATCAAACAACCCGAAAATTCCTCATTTGACATTCAGGCTGTAAGCCCCTTTGAGGTGTCTGACCCCGATGGAGATGCCACTGCCCTGGTGGAAGCGACCTTCACCTGCCGGTTATTTGCCCGTGATGGTACCGGAGATTTCGTGGACATGGAGATTGATCAGGCGACGTTTGGGGTGGGGCGGTGAGGGTCGGAAAACCTGCTAAATACAAAAAAGGACTTGAAATTCAGGGATGCTTGTTCGTTCTACACAAAGGTTAGTATCAGTCTGCTATGATAGGTTTGTAGCCCGTTGAATTTATTTTGAAAATTTAATTCGATTGAGGGTCTTTCCTTAAGACGTATGATTTCTATTTTCAAGTTAGAAAA
>JBCDIQ010000362.1:0-5812 GCA_039024295.1 Bacteroidota bacterium
GAGCAAAGTAGGATTCACCGTAAGGAATGCCCAGCGGCCAGGCGTACTTCCAGGTTTTTAACTCGAGGGAGACTACATCAACCCTCGTTATTCGGTAGCCCAGGTTGAGCTGGCACTAAATCTATTCATATTCGATAGTGATTATTTTATCCAAAAGCTTCAAATCAGTGAAGATTTTGAGGAGTTCCTCACCTAAATCTAAAATATCTACATAAGTAAATATTATCCGTACGCACAAAATATTTCAGTCTCCTTCAAACAATCATTCTTCAATTTAGTTGACTTTGTCATATAAATTATTCCCATTTATCTATCACCTCAACTAAGCTCTCCATGATCAATTTCATCAATTCCCTAATTAGGCGGCATAAGGATAACAGTCGCTACCAACAAGTTCCTTTTGCTCCTATTGACAAAGAATCTACCCATTTAAACCTCAAGGTAGCGGGAGCAATTCCTGTCCATCTGAATGGACTCTACGTTAGAAATGGGCCCAACCCAATGAATGAAATTGGTCCTCATCAACACTATTTCAGTGGACATGGAATGGTTCACGGAGTGCGAATTTCAAATGGAAAGGCTTTGTGGTACAGAAACCGCACGATTCGTACGGGTGATGTACCAAAGATATTGAATGAACCTGATCCGGGAGGCCCAATCTCACATGGAATTGATTTTTCGCCGAATACCAATGTAGTACTCTTTGCAGATCGACTGTATGCTACCGTTGAAGCGGGGAGTAACATGGTAGAGTTAGGGCCGCATTTGGAAACGGTTACCCGAAGCACCCTTAATGGCGTGCTGGAATATGGGTTTACCGGTCACCATAAGATTGATCCGGATGATGGAGATGTTCATGCAGTTATTTACAACAGGATGCTCAAAAAGCAGGCTTTGTATGTGAGACTTACTGCAGAAGGGAAAATGCTTAACCAAGTTAAAGTTCCTCTCTCGGGTGAAACCCAGATTCACGACATGTCGATCACCAAAAATTATGTGATCATTTATGACCTGAATGTTGTGTTCAATCCGCTTATGTCCATGATGACCACGCTGCCCATCAAATGGAATGGAAAGAAACCCGGACGTGTAGGTATTCTTCCCAAAGACGGCACTGCTGAAGACATCAAGTGGTTTGAAGTTGAGCCTTGCTATGTTTATCACCCCATGAATGCTTATGAAACCCCTGAGGGGGAAGTAATAGTGGATGTAAGCCGATATGAGCGAGCTTCCCGGTTGGACCTTTACGGGCCATTAGGAGACACTGCTCCTACGATTGATAGGTGGACTTTCTCACTAAATGGTAATACCGCCCGTGGCAAAGAGGAGCGTAAAGTGGATCAGGCATTGGATTTCCCCAAAGTAAGCCCATTGGTAGAGGGACGGCCTTACAGGTATGGATACTCAGTCATCGCCACCCTTAACCCTTCGTTTGAAGGGGCTGTGAAAATCGACCATATCACAGGCAAAGTGGAGCACCAGGATTTCAATGGCGGGAAGGCTGGGGAGCTTACCTTCATCCCAAGACCAGGAGCGGTTGAGGAAGACGATGGCTGGCTAATGGGCTTCGTATATCAACCTCAGAAAAACCGTTCTCGTTTGGTAATCCTTAACGGACAGGATTTCAGTGGGGAACCTGCTGCAAGTATCTGGATTCCAGATTTACACGTGCCTATAGGTACCCATGGTGGATGGTTCCCAGGAATGGGGGGATTATAGTTTACCCAGAATCGTAGAAAGCTGCTTTATTTCCCCAGGGGAAAGAGGTTCTATCACTTCATCTACAACCTCTGACATGATTTGCTTAACGGCTTCCACGAATGTACGTCCCTCAACAGTTAGGCTAATCAAGCCTACCCGGGCATCATGCGGACTTTCTTCCCGTTTAATCAATCCTTTAGATTCCAGCGCACCGACCGCCCGTGTCATCTGAGACTTATCACGAGCCATTAGGGTTCCGATTTCTTTTATGGATGCAGGTTCATTGTCTGCAAGTATGGTAAGAACCTTGGTCCCTAATGGCCCTACACGGTTGGTATCGATACGTGGGATTTTCTGGTGCATGCTATCGTTTATCCGCCGCATTACGCGGTCAAGATGCTGCATCAGCTCATATTTGTTTTGCATCTTCCCTACGATTCGCTGTTTATTTTTAGCTTAGAATAATCATCAAATTAGTTGGCGAAATTACTCCTATGGTTGGACAAAGCCAAAGGCTAATTGTCAGCCAATAATTGCTGCCTCCACATACTGCTGGAACAATTCCCGTAGTCGCAGCTGCCGATACGGAGACAATTGAATCATCAATACATACACCAGCTCATGCTCAATATCTATTTTGAAATAGGTTCCAACGGCTCCTCCCCAGCCAAATACCCGTTCCAGGTCATTGGGGCCTGTCCCTCTAACGGCAAAGCCCAATCCAAACCCATATTCCCCTGGTGGGAGCCTAAGCCTTTCCTGCTGGTCACGGGCTTCCTCCAAGTGATCTTTCAGCATAAGGTCAACGGTTTCTCCAGTTAAGATTCGGTTTCCATTCGCCTCTCCCCTATTCAGCATCATTTGGCAAAACTTCAGGTAGTCCATCGTTGTGGAAACCAATCCTCCCCCTCCATTAAACAGGGTTACCTCATTCACATAGCGGTTATCCCGCTGATTTTCCACGATGCTCAGACCGCCTTCTTCCTGCCAGCCATACCCCACCGTAAACCTGCCCACTTTTTCTTCCGGTACCTGAAAATGAGTGTCCTTCATTTGAAGAGGTTCCAAGATGTGTTCCTGGAGGTATTCATCGAGCGGCTTGCCTGAAAGTACTTCGATCAGGTACCCACAGATATTGGTTGAAAATCCGTACTGCCAATCGGTTCCAGGCTCAAATAGCAAGGGAAACTGGCTCAGTTGGGTTACAAACTCTTTGTTGGTAGCAGAGGTATGCACATTTGCCTGGGCATACAATTGATCCAATTCAGGGTATTGACTTCTGCCATAGGTGAAGCCTGAGGTGTGGCGGAGCGAAGCAATAATCCTGATGGGCTGGATGACGGGAACCAGGCCAGAATCCGTAAACACCTGCATTTGGTTGTACTCCGGGAGGAATTTATGCAGTGGATCTTCCAGGTCGAATTTTCCTTGTTCATACAATTGCATCAACCCCACAGAAACGATGGGCTTGGTCATGGAGAAAATCCGAAAAATGCTCGCCTCATCCAGCTCTTTTTCTTCCGCGATATTGGCGTAGCCATAGCTGTCAAAGTGAATCAGTTTCCCTTTCCGCATGACCGCAGTTTGGATACCGGCAAGTTGGTATTCGTCCACCAATTGATGAAAATGACGGTTCATTTGCTGCAAGCTGTCGCTGGACATACCTACAGTTTCAGGATTGGTTAGCTCAATGGAGGGGGTTTGCCCCAATGCTACTTGGTTCCATGCCAGGAGTAAGACCCATATACCAGCTAAATGCTTCATGTGCTTGAGGGTTATTCATTAAGGCTTCCAATAAAGCTTAACGATCAAGGAAATTACGACGAATCAATTGCTTTAGAGACCGACAGCTCATATTTGAAGTTGCATCAACGATTGTTAATCCGCAAAAAAGGGACTTGACCTGCGGTACATAGCGTTTCTGTGATTTCCTTTATTCTTTCCCGGAAATCTATAAGTTTCATGAGGAAATAAATGGCTATTTGAAATTGTTCCTCTGGGAGCTTTGAGATAAGCTTCTGATTGAATCAAGATGATCAAATTCCACTTTTGATAACCTAATAAAACCTACAAATAATCATGAGCAAAACCATTTTAATCACCGGTGCAAGTTCTGGAATTGGCAAATCCACTGCGAAACTGTTTCAAGCAAACGGTTGGAACGTAATCGCCACCATGCGTACCCCAGAAAAAGAAGAAGAGTTAAACCAGTTGGACAATGTGTTGGTCACCAAGCTGGATGTGCTCGACGTGGACACCATTGACAGCGCCCTGGCAGCAGGTATCGACAAGTTTGGAAAAATCGACGTGATCCTGAACAATGCCGGCTATGGCCTGATGGGTACCTTCGAGTCTGCCAAGCGGGACAGCATTATCCGCCAGTTTGGGGTAAATGTATTCGGCCTGTTTGATGTAACACAAAAAGCACTGCCTCACTTCCGTGCCAACAAAGACGGGATGTTCATCAACATCTCTTCCATTGGTGGTCGCATGACCTTCCCGATGATGCCGCTCTACCACTCCACCAAATGGGCGGTAGAAGGGTTCAGCGAATCCCTAAGATGGGAAATGGCGCAAATTGGGGTGAAGGTAAAGGTGGTAGAACCCGGCGGAGTGGCAACAGACTTTGGGGGACGTTCCCTGGACATGCAACATAGCCAGGAGCTGACGGAATACAATGAGTTTGTCGGAACCTTCATGACGGCCATGCAGCAGGCGATGGATCCCAGCAACATGAGTACGCCAGAGCTGATTGCGGAAGTGATTTATACCGCAGCTACAGATGGCACCGATACCTTGCGTTACCGTGCCGGGGCTGATGCGGAGCAGTTGCTGACTGCCAGGGCGAACATGGCCGATGAGGAGTTCTTCGGCATGCAGAAGGCACAGTTTGGATTTTAATGAACCCTCTTTTCATGGGGGAGGCTCCTCTTACCCTCTCCCATCTTTTCAGTAATTTCTTTATCTTTTAGGTATGTCTACTACCATTACCTTTGATTCTATCAGTCAGGTTCACCAATCCCTAGGAATCGCCAAGCCAAAACACCCCCTGGTGAGCGTGGTACAGGCGAAGGACATCCAAACGGTATCGGATTTTCAGGACGTAAAGGTGGTCATGAACCTGTACCAGATCATGTTTAAGCAGGGAAATTGTGGCACCCTGCGATATGGCCGCAATTCCTACGACTACCAGGAAGGCACATTGGTGTTTACCGCTCCCGGCCAGGTCTTGTCGTTCGAACAGGAATCTGATCCAGATAATTATGCAGGCTGGACCCTGGGCTTTCACCCTGACCTGATCAGAAAGTCTGATTTGGCAGAAAAGATGGCGCGGTATTCCTTCTTCAGCTATGAGGTACATGAGGCCCTCCACCTCTCGGATGAGGAACGGTCTACCATCGAGGAATTATTGGACAAAATCGTCAAAGAATACAGCCAAAACCTGGACAAGCACAGCCAGCACCTGATCATCTCCAATATCCAACTGCTGCTGGACTATTGCCTCAGGTTTTATGACCGCCAGTTTTATACCCGGACCAACCTGAACTCGGACATCGTCTCCAAATTTGAGCGATTTGTGCGGTCCTACTACCAGTCTGAGCTGGTTCATGAGCAAGGCATGCTGAATGTGAACTATTCCGCGGAGCAGCTCAACCTCTCCCCCAATTACCTGAGTGACCTCCTGAAAAAAGAAACTGGCAAAACGGCCCAGGAGCACATCCATTTTTACATCATTGAGCAGGCGAAAAATTCTCTCCTGAACTCCAATGATCCCATTAGCGAGATTGGCTATTCCCTCGGGTTTGAATACCCCCAGCACTTCAGCAATTTGTTTAAGTCAAAGACAGGGGTAAGTCCAAGGGCGTACCGGACGTTGAATTGAGGGGGGGGACAGTTACGCTGGAATAACAAATATTCACAGGATAGGTGGAGAGTAGAGATATATACGCAATATTGCGTTTAAATAGTAGTTATTGCGGACCAGTGAAATAAATCAGTACCGCTTATTTGCATGGAGTGATCCAGGGAAGTATTTTAAAGAAATGAAATGGGCCCGCAATAACAAAGTGCAGACGGCCAGGCAAAAGGCCCGAGCGCAAGTCAACCCGCA
>JBCDIQ010000363.1:0-5774 GCA_039024295.1 Bacteroidota bacterium
AAAGATGAAACTGAAAAAAAGGAAACACGGGGAAATGGCATCCAAATAAAAGTTGAAGAAGATAACGAGACAGCAGTAGAGGGCAATAGAGTTGTGACTACAAATAAGACCAAGGTAGAACTACTCAAAATCAAGCAAGTAGGTCAAAAAATTGAGTGTCATTTTAGATTTACCAATGTTGGACCAGATGTTCAATTCTACTTATACTCTGGCGGCTATTATAACCTTACCAAACTAATTGATACAAATAATGGCCTTGAATATTCTGCTACACAAGTTGAACTAGGTGAATTTGTAAATAACGGCTATGTCGTCAAAACATTGATTACAAATAACCCCGTGACGGCAAAAATTACGTTTGATGGAGCGGCAACCAAAGTAAAAAAAATTGCGAGACTAACCGGAAGATGCATGGGACATGGGGGATACTTTGTATTTGAGATGCGCGATATTGTTATGGATTAAAGTTTTAGACATCTGTTTTACAATTACTTAGGTATTCCCTCACCCCAACAACTTATACCCCACCCCATGCACGGTTAAAATATGCTTGGGCTGGTTGGGGTCTTCTTCGATCTTCTGGCGAAGCTTGAGCACGAAATTGTCCACAGTTCGTGTGGTGGGATGGGCATCATAGCCCCAAATTTCCTGGAGCAAGTCCGCCCGGCTGACGATTTCATTGAGGTGCTTGCACAGGTAACGCAGGATTTCCACTTCCCGGTGCGACATTTTCACTTGCTCCTCCCCTATTCTGGCCTGGTACGATTGAAAGTTAACCGTAAGTCGGCCAATGGTGCGCTCATCTGGATCAGAAGCCTGGGTGGGTCCTGCACGGCGCAGCACGGCCTTTACCCTGGCGAGCAGTTCTCTTAGGCTAAACGGCTTGGTGATATAATCATCGGCACCGAGTTCCAGTCCCAGTACTTTGTCAATCTCTTCCCCTTTGGCAGTTAGCAAAATAATGGGCGTTTCTACTCCTCCTTCACGCGCTTTTCTGCAAACATCAAAGCCCGACATGCGGGGCATCATCACATCCAGTAACACCAGATCAAATTTACCTTTCATCAATTGATCCAGGCCCTCTACTCCATCTCCAGCCACCGCTACCTGATACCCTTCAAACTCCAGGTTGTCACGCAGGCCCATCTGCATGCTCGGCTCGTCCTCTACCAGTAAAATGTTATACATCAGCAGGAACAAAATTAAGGCGGAAGGTACTGCCCTTTCCGGGTGCACTTTGCCGCAGTTCTACATTGCCGCCATGGGCGTTCATGATGTGTTGCACCAAGGAGAGTCCCAGTCCTGTCCCCTTGGTGTTGTGCACTTCCGCACTGCCCACCCGATAAAATTTATCAAAAACAGCTGCCTGGGCTTCTTTGGGAATGCCCATCCCATGATCTTTCAACTCCACAAATACCCGCCCATTTTGCCGGCCAGTGGTCAGTAACAGGCGTTTGTCCTCCTCACTGTATTTGATGGCGTTGTCCAGCAGGTTAATCAAGCTTTCTGTAGCAGCTTCCCGGTCCATATTTACTGTGGGCAAGTCTTCTGCCAAATCCGTATCGAGGGAAAATCCTTTTTGTTGCAAATGAAATCGATAGGTTTCCAGCACACCTTCTACCCATTCATTCATGCCTTTGGGTTCAAATTGGTACTCCCGTTTCCCTGCTTCCATTTTGGAGAAATTCAGGATCTTGTTCACCATCCCTGACAGTCGCTGGGATTCCTGGGAAATGATCCGGTAGTATTCCTGCTTCTTCTTCTCCGTACGCACCCGTCCCATTTGCAGGGTTTCGGCAAACATGCTGATCAGGGCGAGTGGGGTCCGAATCTCATGTGACACATTGGACACAAAATCAGACTTTGCCTGGGCAAGGTCCATCTCTTTCCGGATAGACCGGAATACCACCAACACACCTATCAGCAACAGCATTTCCAATCCTACGATCAGCAAGAGGTTGTTGGTAGACCGCTGCTTCACTAGGCTGTCGATGGTGGTGCCATTCAACCAAATGCCCATTTCATAGCCCGGCATCAACCAGATTTCGTTGGTTCGCTGTGGCAGAATTTCAGCAAAAGCTTCGGTCTGGTACAGCACCTCAGTTTCCTGGGAGTCCTGAATGGCCACCATGAACTTCTCTTGGGTGGCAGATTGGATCCTAGGTGCCAGCACCTGGCTGACAAATACCTGCGGGTCAACTACCAACAGGCCATACACTTCCGGTTCGTCGGGTTCAGGAGATGTTTGTGGGAGAAATAACAGCCCCTCAGATGAGGTATCTGCAAGGGGAATGGGCAGGATTTTCTGGTAGCCTGCCTTGCGGTACGTGATCAACTTTTTATACTCCGATGGGTAGGCATCTACCAGCGGATTACTCCAGTCATTGTCCCAGCCGGTTCGGGTATAAACGTTCAGGTCGTCGCCGGCCTGCAAGACCACATATTTGATGGCCTGCTGCTCATTGAGCAATTGCGACATCTGTGCCGTATCGTTGTTTTGGTGGGCCTCCACAGCTCTTTGTACCCATACCCGCGCAGCGTCATCGCCGTATTGATTCACCGAATAGAGGATGGACTCCAACTGCTCCCCATAGACCTCCACGATTACCCGCTCATTCTCATTCAGCGAGTTTAGCTCATAGGCGACCGCAAATATGAGCGGCAGCGCGATCAGCACCGACAGTATTACCCCTATTTTTCGGAGAGAAGCAGACATACGCGTGGTTCGGCAGCTTGGTTATATGACTAATTAATCATCTAAACTACGAGAAAAAATGAGGGAAAAGAAGTGAGGGTAAGGGACAGATACAGCTTTTGTCCTTGTTCACCGGAATACCCGAAAAATATCTTTTAATATCCCGCTTCAAACCATATATTAATGTTTTACGTTAGTAACGATATACGTAAGCATGATCGAATCGTTTAATTCAAAGGAAACCGAAAAAATATGGAATGGAGAGACTTCCAGAAAGCTGCCTCAAGATATGCAACGAGTTGCTCGACGGAAACTCAGAATGCTAAATGCAGCTGTTAAAATTACCGATTTACGCATTCCCCCAGGCAATAGGCTTGAGGTGCTAAAAGGCGATTTAGCAGGATACCACAGCATAAGGATTAATCAGCAGTGGAGAATAATTTTTCAGTGGGATAATGGAAACTGCTACCAAGTTGAAATAATAGATTACCATTAATTGCTTATGAAAACTATACCAAATATTCATCCTGGCGAGGTGTTGAAAGAAGAGTTTCTGGATACCATGGGGATAAGTGCCTACCGACTTTCCAAGGACCTAAACATTCCTCAAACCCGCACCTCAGATATTATTCACGGCAGAAGAAGGATCACAGCAGATACTGCCCTGAGGTTGAGCACCTATTTTGGCACCACTGCTCAATTTTGGCTAAACCTCCAGAACGATTATGACCTGGAAGAGGAAGCAAAATCTCTTGAACAGGAGTTGCAACTCATAAAGGAAAGAGGGAAAAACGTGGCTTGATCAATGGGCCAAGTCATTTGGGGAAGAGGGTGTTAAACTGCAAATTAAAAAACCATGAAAAACCTCCTCAAAATCCTTTTTTTCGGTGGTTTCCTCCTTATCCTCTTCTCCTGCGCCCAACGCGAGACCCAACAACCTGATTCCATTTCCCAAAAGCTGGATGCCTACCTCGATGCGCATGTGGCAAATAACCAATTCAATGGAAATGTACTCATTTCCAAAGGAGATTCGGTGGTGTATTTCCGATCACTGGGGATGGCCGATCGAGCATTTGGCATTCCAAACGATGACTCTACCAAGTTTTTGATTGGCTCGATCACCAAGCCGTTCACTGCTTATGGCATTCTCCTATTAGCGCAACAAGGCAAATTGTCACTGAAGGACCGACTTTCCACATACTTCCCGGACTTTCCTCACGCAGATCGGATCACAATCGAGCAATTGCTTACCCACAGATCTGGCCTGACGGACTACCACGCATTTCCCGATTGGAAAGCCAAAAGCAAAGGGGACATCACCCCTCAGCAAACGCTGGATCAAGTGGCAGAAAAGCCGTTGATATTTGAGCCGGGCAGTAAATTTAGCTACACCAATACCGGTTATATCTTCCTGGGCCTGATCATTGAGCAAGTGAGTGGGAGGTCATTTGAGGCTTTCATGCAGCAGGAGGTGATAATTCCGTTGGGATTGAAGTATACGGGGGTTGCTTCGAATGAGCAAGTGATCCCTCACCTTGCCGAAGGCTATACCACCAATCCACGAGAAACCCAGAAAGCCGATTACATCAATTACCGCCAACCCTACGCGTCTGGCAATATGTATTCAACGCCATGGGACCTTTGGAAATTCACCCAGGCGGTGATGAACCATACCTTGCTGCCGTCCGAAACTACCGAGAGAATTTTCAATAACTCGGTGTACGGGTATGGATGGGGCATCAGGACATTCGATAGGGTGAAAGCCTATGGACATCATGGGGGCATGAATGGCTTTACTGGCTCGATTACCTTTCTGCCTGAAGAAGCATATTTCATCTGTTTCCTGACCAATGATGACAACACGCCCAATTATACCCTGTCGGAAGATTTGGTCTCGATGGTGATGAATAAGCCCGTTGCATTGCCCCTACCTGAAAAGCTCATTCCCCTTACGCCGGACATGAAACACCTGGTGGTTGGAAAATACCATAAAGGAACCATAGATGAGGACTCAGAATGTAACCTGATTAGGGAGAGAGACTTCCTCACAGTATCAGAAGAAAACAACAAGCTCTACCTCCAGGAAACCGGGCAACCACGCCACGAGCTATTCCCTATTGATTCCAACCGCTATGCCTTGACCTTACTGGAATTCCATGCCGTCTTTTGTGACGTTGACAGCGGACGGTCACAGACCCTAAAATTTGAGGGAAGGAGCAATGTTGTTGCAAGGAGGCTAAAGCTTTTTAAGGTTCCTGCGGACCTGTTAAATAGCAACTGAGGCTTAACTGACATATTTATGGAAGGAAGAACAGTTTATATGCTTGAGGTGAAAAAGCGAAAAGAATTATTGACGCAAATCGTCGATCTATCTCCAGAAAATGCCTCCATCAGTTTTGAGGGAGAGCTGAAAGGGGTATTGGTTCCTAAGTACCTTATTTCCGCAGATGCAATAGGTCTTCACAAGAGAAATACCCTTGCTCCGAGGATGGATTTCTGGGTATTTAACCTGGAAAAAAAAACCAAGGAATACCTGAAAGCTGACTTCATAAACAGAATCGGAATAGCTTCCAATGTGATTCATGTCCTTATGACCCATCAAGAGTCCTATCTGTTTGCTTCCTATTACCACTTTGCGAGCGGTATGGTGCAACTATTTCAATCTGATTTCTTCTCTAAGGAAACAGTTCTACAGCTAGTAAAAGCGGGCATCGTCGCGGGGTTTGAGGAAGTGATTCTTCCTGCATCGTAATCCTAACAAGCCTTGGTGGTGCCATTTTTTAAAAAATTATGTCCCATGAAGTTCACCGCCGATCATATTGACTCCATCAATAGAAGCGTGCTTTGTTGGCTGGCCACGGCCTCCAAAGAGAAAATCCCCAACGTATCTCCCAAAGAAATCTTCACCCATTTTGGAGGAGAAAAAATCATCATTGCGAATATTGCTTCTCCCCAAACGGTGCGTAATATTCATGAGAATATAAGGTGCAAGAGCACGTCGCGGACGCGAAAGCTAAAGGTGCGACCGTCGTTATGGGTGACAGCGCGCCGGTAGAGGGCACAGGTCATTTCCTTGCGC
>JBCDIQ010000364.1:0-5767 GCA_039024295.1 Bacteroidota bacterium
GAACAATGATTGGTACGGGAGAAGAATTGACCAGACTAACCTCCGGGTGCTTTCCCCGCCTGCAAACGGTACGGCAACGGTATGGTCTGATACCCTGATCAGGTACGAACCCAATCCTGATTTTTTCGGAACAGATACCTTTACCTACCTGCTTTTTGATAGTTTAAATGCGGCTATAGCGGACACAGCATGGGTTACAGTGGTGGTGACGCCCGTGAATGATGCGCCTATTGCCACTCAGTTGGATACAATTGTAGCGAGGGTGACTGATCCAATCCTGGTAGACGTAGGGGAAGCCGTTCTAAATGTTGAAAATGATGTATTGACCTTCGAATTTGATTCTCTTGTTGGTCCTGGAAGCTACATAAGAATGGGAATTCCACCGTTTAGTGGAGCCATATCTGTCTCCTTTGATTCGACTGCACTAGATGGAGATAGCTTGGTGATTCCCTACAAGGTCTGTGACCTGACGGTTATCCCTCCTGTCAATCTGTGTGATTCTTCCAGGGTAGTTGTGTACTTCCGTCCTCAAATCACAAGTATCCATGATCGGGAAGAAAAAGAATGGATCATTTATCCCAACCCAGTAGAAGATAACCTCACCATCCATGCTTCATCTGAGGAGCAAATAAGGAAAGTCAATTTTCTGCTCACAAACGCCCAAGGACAAGAAGTTTGGTCCCTTTCGCCTGAAGCCGCGAATCATGTGCGTATTCCTATGGCGAATTTGCCCCAAGGTATCTACTTCCTAAGAATAGTAGATGATGGCCGGATTTTTTCCAGGAAGGTCGTTAAAGCCGGGTTGTGAGAAGCTAAAGGATGATTCAGAAGGCGCATCCTCCTGGGGGTTTAAGCCCAAGCCCAAGAAAGTATCTTCCACAATCGGTAAAATGGACAGGTACTTGGTCTACTGCAATGGCCCCTATGATCCCAACCGTTCTCCGGTTACCGGTCAAATTGGTGTATTCTGGCCGATAGGTGTTCAGGTTAAGGAATCGCGGATCATTTGCTCGAATGTAGTTGTAAAGGGCAGAATCTACTGCTGTAATTTCCACCTGTATGCTTCGCGCTACTCGATCAGCCGGACCACATAGGGGAAAGGTAGCATAAGAATACCTGTTGTTGGTGTCTGAAAGTGCAGACTTAAACGTGCTAAGGACGCTTCCTTTGCTAATTTGATAGCAAAGGTTACCGGAAGAGCCTGCTCCACACCCTTTGTTACTCGAAAAAAGTCGAGTGGGACCAAATGAAATACGCTTAGGCTGGCCATTTTCTCTGTAGTTAAATACAACCCTTAGCTCGTATCCCAGGGCTTTATCTTTATCAATAGGGGTCCGGCTTTTCTGAAATTTTATGGCTACGCTGTCCTCAAACGCAATGTTGCTAAGACACCCTGATCCTTGCAACATAGGGAAATTTGGCTCTGTAATGCGTGGAACACCCGGTAATGTGACCTGGCCCTTTATGTCCAAGCTATCCTGAGCATCCTGAATCCTGACTTGGTAGGTTGCTCCGGGTTTTAGGCTGTTTGGTCCCTTGGTCGAAAAGGCATAAAGGGTCATTTCTGGAGAGAAATCTCCATCTGGTTCCCTTTGACCTTTGACCTCTTCAGCTTTGAGGGATACCTCTCCTCCCTTAAGGGTTACAGTAAGCCCGGGAACAGTGACGTCATTTGTGGCTGCATACTCCAATGCATCCCCTTCCACCTGGAAGACTTTTGAAATTCGAACATATTGAACACTGTCCTCAGCGTTAAGGATGCCATAAACCGCCCAGATTTCTTCATAGGGAGCATTGATTTCAAATTTCTCCGTGCAGCTCCATGATACAATACATACTATGCTGATTACAAGGGCTTTTCTCATGATACAGGACAGATTGAAGGCTATATTTCAAAATAGGAAATTGTCAACTGCAAGGCAAACAGCCGGCTAAATGATTGTTTTATTATTCACATAAATCGCCTTGTGGGTCATCGCAAATCTGAAAATCCCAAAACGTATTCAACGTATTAATTCCTTCGTACTCAAAAAACTGGATTTGTGACAAACGGCTGTTAAAAAACTGCAGGTTCCCAAATAGGTAGCAGTTGTTTTCACAGTACAGCATACCTTCGGGAAACCAGCTTAAATCGGAATCAAAATATACATCATAGCTGTCTGGGTCTCCTGTTTCAAACATCTGGTACAACCCTCTTCTTCTGCCTAGTGGGTCAAGGGGATAAGTTTGAGGATAATAGATGCTTAATTCGTATTCCCCATTTGCTTCAAAGCGACAATACAATATCAAGTCATTCCATTGGTTGCTTCCTTCATAAACCGTTCTTAAAGAAGACATAATCAGCTGATAGCGTACTTCCCCACCTCCTAGCCTGATAGGTTCAGGTGTACGTTCAGTTATGTTATCCCGGTTGCATCCCGGCAAAAGGAAGGTTGCTCCAATGAAAAGGAAACAAATGGTTCGTACTGTTTTCATGCGGATAAAAAATGATATTTCAGATCTTGTACCAAAGGAAAAACAAAAATGCCGGACCTAATGTTGGATCCGGCATCTTTATAAAAGGAGGTTATTGTACCAATACCTTGTGAAAAGCGGACTGATTGCCAGCAGTTACTTGCAGCAAATACAGCCCAGGTACCAATTCTTCGGTAGGAACAGTTAGTTGCAGGTTTCCTGAAACCAGTTCTTGTGTTTCTTGGTATACTTCCTGACCCTTGAGGGTACGAAGCTGAATGGCGATACCCGTGGCGGTTAGCAGGTCCAAGCGCACCTGGAAGGCTTCATGTGCAGGATTGGGGTAAACGGCCCAGTCCGCTACATGTCTCAAGCCATCAAGAGACATGGCGGGTGCTTCAGGTATTTCCAGGGTACGGGTGTATACCAGGTCCCCTCCATTATTTCCATTTCCATTTGCCGCCATCATGGCTGCATACAGGGTTACAGCACCTTCTCCGGTTGCAGGGGCGGTCCAGTCAAATGACCAGGAAGCACTGTTATTTTGATCAATGCCACCACGAGCGTGGGTAACATATTGTTTGGTACCCGAATTTAATCGGGTCCTGGTATTTTGGGTAATGGTGACGTTGCCAGCATTGGCATTATTGGCGTTGGCAAGGACAACTGCCTGGAAACCAAAACGAGGACGGCCCGATTGGGCGACGTTAACTGTCATGGTGTAGGTCATGCCAGGGGTGTATCCTTCAGGAGGTATAGTGGTGGATAAGCCAGCTGTGCCTGAGCCCGAGTTGGTCGAACCTCCATGGCAACTGGCATTGGCACATGTGGTGAAGGTATCTCCGGGTGCCCCAGCAGACCCAGAAGGTGCACCGCCTGAGTTGGAGACCAGTTCAGACATACAGCAAAATGACAATGCCATCAAAATAGCGTAAAATGGGTAACGGTAATTCATCATGACAAACAATTGTGGTTTTTTTAGAAAAGCCCCAGGAGTGAGGGATTGTTTGTATAACCAAACATCTATTTCTTCCGTTGCCTGAACTTTTCGTTAAAATCCGTCATATACCCCTAGCCCGAATAGGCTGAAGTCGTATTTTACGGGATCTTCCGGGGAAAAAACCTTCAGGTTATCAGTTAACTCTACTACTGCTTTCCAGTCATTTTGCTTACGGGTCAACAGCCCGAGTTTTCTTGCGACTTTGGCTGTATGAACATCAAGTGGGCACAAGAGTTGAGAAGGCGCCAGCCCTTTCCATATCCCAAAATCAACGCCTCTCTTGTCGCTTCGAACCATCCACCTGAGGTACATGTTGAGGCGCTTTGCAGATGAGCCTTTGGCAGGGTTGGCGAGGTGTTTATGGGTGCGTTGTGGGAACACGGGATGAGTGCTCAGAACAGTTCGAAGGTTGACGAGTCCCTCATATACCGTAGGGCCTTTAGTGAGCAGTGCTTCCAATCCGCCTTCTTGCTGATAGGCCATTCGAAGGCTTAGCACCAAGGCATATGCATCTTGCTCGTTGAAGGTTCTGTGTACAAATCCAGATAACCGATTAAGATCCTCCTCCTCTGCTGCCATGACGAAATCATAAGGGGCCATGTCCATCCGTTCCATCAGGCTTTGGGCATTACGGATGATCATATTTCGCCTGCCCCAAGCGATCAAGGCCGAAAAAAATCCAGCGATTTCTATGTCTTCCTTCCGCTGAAATTGATGGGGAATAGAGATCGGATCCTCAGCGATAAAGTCAGGGGTATTGTATTGGCTGTACTTGAGTTCGAGGAAATCTTTTAATTCGGATGGAGACACATGTTGAGAGTTATCGGTTTACAGTGTTTGGTTTACAGTACTCAGTACTCAGTACTCAGTATTCAGTTTTTCAGTAACTTACTTTTCTGTCAACTGAGAACCGTAAACTGGCTACCTTCCCAATATCAGCTTTCTTTCAGGCCAAAGTACTTACCAGTTAATAGGGACTTTTGGGCAGCTAGGGTTTGCCCTTTGCTCAGTTGTTTCCAGTAATCAAATGGAAGCTTTTCCTGGTGGGTATTCCCGTCTTCCTCTTTGACTCTGATTAAATAGGTTTGGGTCTTTTTTCCTTCCCGCCAGTTTTTAGGCTCTTTATAAGTTTTGGTAGGCCAATTGGGTTGCTGGTCATTTCCGCTAGCCAGAAGCTTGTAGGATTGTTTGGCCACCCACTCTTTCACGGTATATTTGTATTTGGTTTTGTAGACAGGCACTTGGTCATAAACAGGTTCTTTGTAGGTTTCTTGCCGGGTCTCGTAAATTGGCCGAGAACAATACTTATCCTGGAAATATCCGTTTCCCATGTCTACTTGGCCGCAGACGTATCGTTCTGTACCTACCTGGACCTGGACATTTCGGGTTCGGGTTTCGTAGCCTCGAAGTACTTGGTTGTAGTGATGGACGGCCTGGAAGGACGAAATGTTATATGCCCCTTTGGGGGTGTTCCAATCCTCCTTTTGGACGGGTTCAAAATGCTCCATCTGGATGGTTCGTTCCCATTCGAAGGCCACCACGTTTACCTCTGTTCCTACAGGAATCTGGCTGAGGCCCCAAAAAGCCGCTACAAGAATAACCAGCCCTAAGATAATGGTGGGGGTTCGGTTTGGCCGGCGTTTGCCAAGCTGGCGAGCGCGTGTGTGGGGAGACTCCGGGGGCTGATCACCCATGCGTGGAACCTGGCCTGTTTCATAGGTTCGGGTCTGCAGGTCTACATCTTTGCTTAACTCATCTCGCGGATTTCCGCAGGATACGCACTCAGTATGGACAGCTTTATTCTGGGTATCACAATGGCCACAAATCCAGTCCACACCTGCTCGTGCTTCTCTTAGCTGATCTGCTTTTCGGACCAATTCTGCATCTTCTGGTAGGTAAAAACGAACATTTCGCGGCCGAGATGCACCACAGTTGGGACATTGTGTGTCCGGACCATAAATGGCCTTGGTACCACAAACTTTACAGTCCCATCTTCCTACGCGTACTGCCATGAAGTGTTGTTGCAGATTTGGTGTAGAGGAAAATTACAAAACCGATAGCAGAGAACAAATGTTGAAACAAAAAAGCCCAAATACCACAGGCATTTGGGCTAACGGAAATTTGATATCTGGTTTAAGGATGACGATATGTTCCAGTAAGGGTATATGTAACCCCTTGATCTATCTCTGTATCTTCAATTACCAATTGATCCTCAGAAAGCTCCTTGATTGTAAAGACAATCGTAATTCCGTCTTGGTCAGTTGTGGTAAGAATGGTCTCATCACTGTTAAAAGTCCATGTCCCAACCTCATA
>JBCDIQ010000365.1:0-5766 GCA_039024295.1 Bacteroidota bacterium
TATCAAATGGTGATGGGGTAACAGGTAATCTATCGGATGATATCCGAAGTGACCTTGGAGGATTCTTGATAACTGAAAAAGGAGAATATTCCGGTCGAAGGACAGCTCCTATGACCGCGACCCCTGCTACTGCTATCAAGAAAAGTGATATTGGCCGTGACCTGCTTGTCCGCCTAAAGCAAAATACAAACGAAGATTCGGACAAAAAGCAAGCACTGGCCACCAACGAGTTCAGCCAGCGAGATGAAATGGTTATGAACTTCCACTTAGATGTTCCTGAGGTAGGAGGAAGAAGGGAGTTTACCTATGAAAAAGAATTGCACTTGGGGACCAAGTTTAACAAGATGGTCGATGATGCAGAACACGCCAGAAGGGTCCGGCTATTTCTAGAAGGTACCCGGTCCATGAATGACTACGCAAATCAGGCTCGAAACGCAGTTTCTGGCGAGCCAACCAAAGCCTTGGTTATACTTGATACCAAAATGAGCCGGAAGGCCATCAGGTATTTTGCAATGGAGACAACAGAGGAGGAACGCGCCAACATCTTGAAAGAGCTTGATGCGAGAGGAGCAAAATATTTCTTGGGAGATGATACCGATCCAGATGGGGACTCAGTTCACGAGGCCTTTGAAAAAGCCCTCAAGGAACTTAACGCTTCCACTCTGGTAAGACCTGTTTAGCGAAGGAAATGGAAATCTTAGCCAAACCCTCTGGAATCACCCTGAAAGACCACCGCCAGCACGTATTTGATGAAGCATTAAGCATCCTAAAGTGCTGGCCCTTTCTCGAAGATAAGTACAAACGATTGACTGGTGCTGACCTCCGGCAGAGACTAGCTGATGCTGCCTGGTGGCATGACCGTGGCAAGGCCCATAAGCATTGGCAAGAGGCCTGCCAGAAGGATTATCGACAGTACCAACAGTGGCTACAAAGGAATGGTTATGACCCATTTTTAGTTGATCCATTGGTCTACAAACTGTATGAGGCCGCCATGAGGAAAGCGCAAAAGTTCGTTGGAAAGCACTTGATGGGATCAAACCTGCGGCATGAATTTGCTTCCATTGATGAAGTGCGAAAAGCGAACAAATTATTTCACTTATCCGTTGAAATTGCTATTGCCGCTCACCATGGAAAGTTATCTTTTCAAGAACGGCATCAGAAAAGGTGGAGGCACGATGGTGCCAGTACACCTGAGGAACTTGGACCTTTCGATAAGTATTTCAAAGAGTTTAAGTGGTCTGAGAAATTGGAATCCAGAGACCATGAAAATGAATGGGAGAACAGAACGCTTGCTCGCTTCGAAGTCACAGGTGTCCGTTCTCTTCTTCAGCTGGCTGATACTCGAGCGAGCCGCCTGGAGTCAGGAGAAAAAGTGCCCCAATTATCACCCTTTATCTTTGAGGCAAGGTTCAAGAAACTAAGACCCGTTCAGGAAGCAGCACTGTCTGTTGGAAATGAACCTATTTCCATTTTACGTGCCCCTACTGGCAGTGGGAAAACCTATGCTGCCTTGTTATGGGCCAATGAGCAAATCAAAAGCGGCAAGGCGGATCGACTGGTAATCGCCATGCCTACACGATTTACGTCCAATGCGCTAGCAATTAGTGTGGAAGAAGCAACTGGCGAAACAGGGTTGTACCATTCGAGTGCATGGTTCAATCGATATGGAGATGTGGTACACCCTGCTGAAAAAAGTTTTGCCAAAGAAATGCACCTACTGGCAAGGAAACTGGCCACTCCCGTCAATGTCTGCACAATTGACCACCTATTGATTTGCCTTACTGGAGGCAAAGAAGTTCATCATTCTACCTTCTTTTTTCTGGCAAATAGTGCTGTTGTGTTTGATGAAGCAGACTTTTACGATTCCTTTATCCAGGGAAATCTTACGGTGCTGCTTCAGGCATTAAGGGTGCTAGAAGTTCCCATACTGATTATGAGTGCAACGGTGCCAAATTCTGCCAGGCCGCTCTATCAAGTGGATTTACCTATCATTAGCCCCAAGGAAAAACCTGATCAAGGCAGCTATTCTCCAAGAAAATTAGCATTTGGTGGAAGTGCTGAAGAACCTGATGACATTGGAGGGATCCTGGAGCAAATGGTGCGGAATGGAAATGGAATTGTATATGCAAACACCATTGCCAGGGCCATGAAGTACTACAGATGGTTCCAGCAAAACCTGTCTGAAGATGTTCCGCTGATCTTGTATCACAGCAAATTCACTGAGCCAGACAAAGCAAATATCGAAGCTAACCTCCTGACGGCTCTTGGAAAGGAAGTCTGGGAAGGTGGAAAGGAACCTATCGGGATTGCCATTCTCACCCAGATTGGAGAAATGAGCGTAAACATCAGCACCAACTTTATGGTCAGCGACCTGTGTCCATGGGATCGATTGGCACAGCGAATTGGGCGGTTGAGTAGGTTTAATGAAAAAGACAAAGATGGGACAGTATATGTGGTGGAACCCCTAAAAAATGGAGTCACGTACCCTGCTCCTTATGGAAGTCTTGAAAACCGAGAATGGGTAGCATCAGAAGCTTTTCTGAAGACCTTGAAAGATGTCCACACATGGGAAGTCGATCGAACTAATCTTGAGATCTCATCTGATGAGCTAGTAGAACTGGTAAACAAACTATACCCAACTCCTCCAGAATTTGAAGGCAGAGATCGGGTAAACCTGGAGAACCTAAAGAAAATGATGAAGCAGCATTGGCTAATTGTTCCTGATCGGAAAGTGGAGGAAGATGGCACCACCAAGGTATCTGAGTGGGAAAGCAGGCACATTCCACCTCAGGAAACAGTTTTTGTTCAGGACCCGGTTGGATTTGAAAAGTATGAAGCGTTTTCAGCTTTCTCGCTGGAGTACGGAATTGCAATTCCTAGTTGGATGATCCGAAGAGAGACTCAAAAAAAATCTGGTCGAATCACCCTATTGGAGGAAAGACCAATTGCAGATGAAACGCATGATTTTGTTTATACAGATTGCTATGACCCAGAAACTGGGCTTGGGGTTTTGTATGAAAACTCAGGAAATTCTACTGGTTTCCAATCCAATTTCAAATAGATGAAGTCCTACCTCACCTTGAAAATATCAATTTAAAAATCTTCAGCAAGAGCTCCCCATGAACGCCACCATCCTCGCCTATAGCCGCATATGTCCCCGCAAAGCCTGGCTCCACTACCACGGTGTACGTATGGAGCATGAATCTGAGGCTGTACAGATTGGAAGGTTAATTGACGAACAGAGTTATGCCCGCGAGAAGAAAGGCATCGACCTGCAAGCAGAACTCCCGGATGGTACAGTGCTGACTGGCAAGGTGGACTGGGCCAACTTTCGGGAAGGCATCCTCCACGAAACTAAAAAGGGGAAAGCCTGTGAGGAAGCACATATTTGGCAGGTGCAGTTTTATCTGTGGCTGCTTCGGCTATGCGAGGTTACCCAGCCTAATGGTGTTCCCTATACAGGAATGTTGAATTATCCGCGCTTGAAGCAAAAAGTGGTGGTGGAGCTATGTGAAGCTGATGAAAGAACCCTAATGGCACAAGTGCAATCGCTCAAAACGCTGCTAGCTAACGATACTCCTCCTGACCGCATCACCCGAAGGAGCTTTTGCAAAAAATGCGCCTTCGAGGAACTGTGTTACGGATGATTGGAGGGAAGTATTCGGTTTATCCCGCTTCGCAGGATTTCGCTTCGCTCAACAGTTCTCGGTTTACAGTTGGTAGTCCCTACGTCCCTGACTAAAAATCGATCAGAGATGAATGTTTCGTTTTTTAAACTCTCCTCGCTTTGTGGGAATTCGCTTGGCTCAACGGGTTTCTGCCGTAAACTACCACTACTGAATACTGAAGACAGGAAACTGATCACCATACCCTATCCCCCATGAAAAAACCCTATTACCTATTCAGCAATGGCAGACTACGCCGGAAGCACAATACGCTGTTCCTGGAGCGCAAGGAGTACGCCAGAAGTCCAGGCGAAGCAGTAGCAGATACGGGGATTCCTCCTGATGCACCGATTGCAGGAAAGCATCCCTTCCCAGTGGAACATGTGGAATCGCTGCATTTATTCGGCGAAATAGATGTGAATACCAAGTTGATTTCTTTTTTGGCTCAGCACCGGATCCCTGCTTTTTGTTTTGATTATTACGGCAATTTCACCGCGGCCTTGTACCCAAGGGATTTCCTTCTGAGTGGACGCTTGCAGGTGAAACAGGTGCAAGCCTACTTGAAGAAAAATCATCGATTGGCCCTGGCCCGAACGTTTGTAGATACAGCTCTGTACAATATGCTCCGGGTACTCAAATACTACAACAATCGTATGCCTGCAGCGGGATTAGGAACAGGTATCGAGTGGATTGAAGGACAACGTGAGGGGCTGTTAGCTGTTTCCAGCATTGAGGAGCTTATGGGGATGGAGGGAAATTGCCGGGAACGATATTATAGTTTGTGGCCCTTAATCCTGGGAGAATCCGGAAGCGTTTTCCCATTTGAGCGGCGGAGTAGGCGCCCTCCTTCTAACTCGTTGAATGCCCTCATCTCTTTTGGCAACAGTCTATGCTACACGACGGTGATTCGTCAAATATATCGCACGGCTCTGGACCCCAAGCTGAGTTACCTCCACGAGCCGGGGGAACGCAGGTTTAGTCTGGCCCTGGATTTGGCAGAAGTTTTCAAACCTTTGCTTGTGGACCGTTCTATTTTTCGTCTGATCAAAACGGGCAGCATTCAACCCAAGCACTTTGAGGACCGGATGGGCGGGGTTTACCTGAGTGAATCTGGGAGACGTATTTTTGTAGAGCATTGGGACAACCGCTTGCGACAAACCATCCAGCACCGGACATTGAACAAAAAAGTGAGTTATGAACGGCTCATCCGATTGGAATGCTATCGGCTGATCCGCCACCTCATGGATCCCAAGAACGAAGTCTATGAGGGGTTTCGAATGTGGTGGTAAAAAAGGTGTTGGGTATGAGGTTTTAGGATTTTGCGTTATAAGACCTGGCTAAAGGGTCGTTTTCTGCTTCACTTTTTCATAATAACAAAGGGATAGAAGTCGTCCTTTCCTCCCACTCCTAAATCCCATTTACATCCGCCAAGATAAACCTCAAGTTTCTACCCCTATCACCTAATGGCTAATACCTAAAACCTGCCATATGCCCTACTACCTTGCAGTATATGACATGAACCAACAACGAGTCGGCAAAGCACTGAAACTGTTTAGAAGGTACTTGAATTGGGTACAAAATTCCGTATTTGAAGGAGAGCTCACTTATGCCCAGTTTGAATGCTTAAAGGCGGAGGTGGAAACCCTGGCTGAGCCTGGGGAAGACAGTGTGATCTTTTATGAGTTAAGAGATGAACGTTATGCTTCCCGTTTGGTAATCGGCGAAGAACGAGGAAATCGGTCTCGTTTTTTGTAGTTTTCATAAGCGTCGTTGAATTAGTTCACGAGCAGGAACTTCACTAGCTCTTTGACGTACGAAACTAGCATTGAGTATAATTGGCTGAATGTAAGGAGACTGTAACGGTCGTCGTTCCCTGGGTAAATATGCAAAATCATGACCTGACGCGCCCGATTTATCTTTTAATTGGAAAAACCTTCAATTTTGAGGAGTTTTAAGCCATTCAGATCGGGCCTCCAATCGCACCTATCGGTATTGAAACACAGTCTTTGAAACGGTGGTGGAGCTTGTGTTGTGTGCCTCCAATCGCACCTATCGGTATTGAAACAAACACTACCTACAAGGATAACGGCTTCCTGCCTCA
>JBCDIQ010000366.1:0-5760 GCA_039024295.1 Bacteroidota bacterium
CACTTTTTTGACCTTGTTGAATTTGTAATTTATTTGTTCGGGTCTTTGTTTATTTATATTATAAGGTATTGATAATTAGGGAATAAAAGTATTCCATTTTATGTTGTTTTTTATATATATCAAGAAGCTCCCTAGCAAAAAGAGTGGATTTTCTTTATAGTATCCCTTTTTTAACTGCATAAATTACAAGTCCGGCAGTATTTCTTGCGTCAATTTTTTTGAGCATATTTTTTCTATGTCCTTCTACGGTTCTCCTGCTGAGGTGTAGCCTTTCAGCAATTTCTACATTTGTGAGTTCCTGCCCAATAAGGTACAATACCTCCATTTCGCGATCCGTGAACTGGGCATTTTCCTCAAATTGGGTCGTCAGGTGATCCGTAGCAACTACTTTGTTCAGCATGGCATTGGAAACTTTGTCATTAAAGTAGAATCCGTTTCTGGCAACAGAGAAAATGGCATTTTCTACTTCATCAGGATCTGCATTTTTGAATAAATATCCCTTTGCCCCCTTTTCCACCATGGAAATAATCATTTCCTCCTCCTCATGCATGGACAGGATGATGACCGCTGGGCTGTTTGATTGTCTTTTCAGCACCTCCAATGTGGCAGTACCATTCATCTCGGGCATATCCAGGTCCAACAGGATAACATCTACTTTTATATGGGAAAGTTTATCCAGCAGTACCCGTCCGTTTTCGGCCTCCACCAGGAATTCAAATTCAGGAACTTCTCCCATAATGGTGATGATACCTTGCCTAAAAAGCCGATGGTCATCGGCAATTGCCAATTTTATTTTTCCCATGAAGGGAAGTTGGGAATTTTTGGCAAACAAAACGACGCCTGGCGTGTCCTTTTTTTATTAGGTACCGATCCTGGTACATGTTTTATAAATTTGCAGTATGTCATCCAACGCAACACCTCCTATTCATTTGGCCGGAGCAGGTCTGGCTGGTTCTCTCCTCGCCCTATTGCTGGCCCAGCAAGGCCACGAAGTAGAAGTATATGAACGACGACCCGATATGCGTAAAGCAGAAATCTCAGCAGGACGTTCTATCAACCTGGCACTTTCGGTGAGGGGAATGTATGCCCTGGAAATGGCAGGACTCAAGGAAGAGGTGATGAAACTGGCCATTCCAATGCCGGGTCGGATGATGCACGCAGTTGATGGGGACCTTACCTTTCAGCCTTATAGCAATGATCCTGAGAATGCCATTTATTCGGTCTCACGTGGATTGCTTAATCAGTTGTTAATGGACCACGCAGAAGCTTCAGCGCGCGTGCGGATTCATTTTCAGCATCGAATCGAGGAGGTAGATTTCAATACGGGAGACCTCAAGGTGAAAAATCTCCAGACAGGAGGAATAGAGGATAAAAATGGAATCATTCTCGCGTGTGATGGGGCATTTTCTGCGGTGCGATATGCCATGCAAAAAACCCCTCGGTTTGATTTCTCCCAGTCCTACCTGAATCATGGATACAAGGAATTAAGTATTCCGCCTGCTGCCGACGGTTCCCACCGGATGGACCCTAACGCCCTCCACATTTGGCCAAGAGGTGGATACATGTTGATTGCGTTGCCCAACCTGGATGGCTCATTTACATGCACGTTATTTTTCCCCTACGAAGGAGAGGAGAGTTTTGACAGCCTGCAGACTCCGGAGCAGGTGCAGGCCTTCTTTGAGCGGGTGTTTCCGGACACGCTGCCGCTAATGCCGGAACTGCTACAGGATTACCAGGAAAATCCCACTGCTTCCCTCGTTACCATAAGGTGCTACCCTTGGGTATGGGAAGATAAAGTGGCCCTGCTGGGAGATGCTTCTCATGCCATTGTGCCATTTTTTGGTCAGGGAATGAACGCTGCATTTGAAGACTGTGCAGTCTTCATGGAATGCCTAAGAGATCATGGTCCCGGTTGGGGGGAGGTGTTCCAGGCCTACCAGGAGGCTCGCAAACCAAACGCCGATGCGATTGCAGACATGGCCCTGGAAAATTATATAGAAATGCGGGATAAGGTAGCCGATGAACGTTTCTTGTTCAGAAAGCAGGTAGAGCATCACTTGGAGTCCCACCATGAAGCCTACAAATCCAGGTATGAGTTGGTGTCATTCTCTCGAGTGCCGTACGCCGAAGCCTATCATCGGGGCATTATCAACCAGCAAATCCTCGACCGGCTTACTGAAGGAAAATCCAAGGTGTCAGAAATTGACCTTGAGCAAGCTGGAACACTTATTCAAGAATTCGCAGGCAAATAAAAACGAGACTTAACTCAATAACCAAATTGGTCTCCGGGTGTGTAGTAGTTAAAGCTATAAGAAGAAGATTCCCCTGCGCTTGCCAGCTTTTCAACTTCAGCTATGCCCCAATCCGTAATGGAAATCTCTTCGGGCCTTTCCTCGTTTAGCTCAATTTTATCTTCGGCTAGCAGTAAACGAAGAATTCGCTTACAAGTTCGATGGTCCATTTTGAGGGCTAGGCGAACTTCTTCAGTGGGGATGCTATTGAAGGTTTCATATCCGACCAACTCATAGAGTTGCTGAAGAAAGAGGATGTGTTTGGGGGTAGAACTTTGATATGTACTCATTAACAGTACACACAGTTAAAGGTTAAACAAGGGGAGCAAAAACTTACATGCTCATTGTTATAATATTATGAATTAAATATATAGAATGCAACATTTTTGATAAAAACTTTAGGATAAGTCCCTAATTTTGAAACTATTAAAAATACAAATATTAGCCTCTAATCGAAATATTCGATGTTGTTGAGGTAAATTAGGGCTTTGTCAAACGCCAATTCTGTTAGAGTCCTTGCCTGTTATCGGCTGAATTTCTTTCATATTTTTTGCAAATTCTAACATCTGAAATGAGAGAAATTGCTCGGAGGAGTGTGGCCTTTTGGAGGTAAGAAATGAGATTGTACTGCTTTTTCTACCTTTGTAAAAAGTACAGTATGTGGTCAAATGCTAACCCCTTCCTAAAGGTATTGATGTTGAGCCTGTGGTTAACAGGTACTCTCCTAAACCTTTCCGCTCAATCTGACGAGCTCAACCTGGAAAAGTACTGGAAATATCGGGGGCGTTTTCTGGGAAATGGAACTGAAGAGAACCCTGGATTTATTTCGGTAGGTATGGGACCTGGCAAAAGTATGCCCATGAGTGGGCACCATCCAGAAAGGTCCTGTAGGGATGATTGGTGGATGCAAAACAGTGGGTGTACCTTGTCAGATGGAAAAGGAAAATTAAAGTGGGGGGATGGAACCATTCACATGGGGTATTACCTTGCGACCCTCGCTACCCACTATGCATTAATTTCACGGGAGGGCGGAGACACACGTTCGATCAATTACGAATTGGATATGGCCTTAGAGGCCGTTATCCGTTTGGATACCGTAGCTGAAACAGTATTTGGGTTGCCCCCGAGGCGCAATGGATTTTTCGTTCGTGATGATGTCCCCCAAAGCTTTTATTTGGCTCAAGATGGCAAAACATTGCGCTTTCCAGGGCATGAGTGTGTGCATTCAAATTTTTCCTGTGGGGAAATGCAGATTACGGGAGGCGATTTCGTGAGCCAAGACCAGGTCATCCATCTTTTGTTTGGGCTGGCATTTGCAGTTGAGCTAGTGCCAGATGAAGCCAAAGATTTTCGGGGAAACTCCCTAAAAGAGAAAGCAATTGAGATTGTTCACACAATGGTGAATTACCTCAGCGAAGAGAATTGGCGCATTCGTGATCCGTTGGGAAACCCTGCACCCAACCGCTGGGGAGGAGATGTGGTGGGCTTCAGTTGGATGCTTTCGAAAGCAGGGGCGGAACTTACCGGACGATCAGAAAATGCCTACCAGAGTGGTAAGTCCCGGTTATTTGGCAGCCGGGTGTGGGATTTGTTGATCCTCTCCTTCGGCCAGCAGCGGGATGACAACCAGGCCATGGCACTGGAGCTTGCAGCCATCACCGCCCAATGGCCCATGGCCAGGATGTCTCGCAGGGCAGAGGATGCCAGCATGGAAGTCTTTGCTTTGGCGCAATCCGTTTTTCATGGCCAGAGCCCAGTTGCCCCTGTTACGAGAGAAGGCATTCAAGTCATCTTGAATTCAGCTCCGGATACAGGTCCCTGTTTTAATACCCCCGGCTGTGAAGCAGGTCCGGGCTGGAAAGGCGGAAACCGCTGGATTAAACCTTTGTACAGCGAACAGGGGAATCCTTATAATGTATACTACAACTGGAACGGGCTGGACTATATGTTGCTGTATAACCTCTACCACCTGGTATACCTTAAAGATATTCCCTATGAAAATTAGTGCTTACAGAACTAAACCTTTGGCTGTTATAGCTTGACCTTTTCGTGCATCTGCCGATAGATCAGTATCTGTGATCCACGTCAAAAAAGCATTGTCTAGTACACATGTCTCAACTTTTCTTCCTTGACCTACACGAAAATTCCTTCGCTCTATCTGGTAAAATTCTTTGTTCTGGAAGCACTGGTCAGGTTATTTCACAGTGACCACATGATCATCGGGAGCAACAAGGGTTCCAATGGATCGTAAGTCATGGCCCGCCATGTTACAGTTTTGTAGAAAATCTGCCTCGTATGCAGGAGCAACCGCTATTAACAACCCCCCACTGGTTTGTGGATCAGCCAGGAGAAACTTTACTTCATCAGAAATAGGGCTAACCTTCTCTCCATAGCTTGCCCAATTTCGGTGGGTACCACCTGGAATGCTCTTTTTACTTATGTAATAGCCAGCAGCATCAAAAGAAGGAACCGCTTTCAGGTCAATGTGAGCACTCAAGTTGCTGCCTTCACACATTTCCACCAAGTGTCCCAACAGACCGAACCCGGTTACATCTGTCATGGCGTGAACATACGAGAAGGCTCCCATGACAGCTCCCAAACGATTCAGCCGCACCATTGAATCACGTGCAGTGGTGGCATCTTCTTCCCGGAGAATCCCTTTCTTTTGAGCAGTTGCCAGCAGCCCAACCCCCAGTGGCTTGGTAAGGAACAGTTTGTCTCCGGCTTGTCCTCCTGAATTTTTCTTCAGGTTCGAGATATCTACCCTGCCGGTCACGGCCAATCCAAATATAGGTTCCGGGCAGTCAATGCTATGGCCTCCTGCCAACGGAATGCCTGCATCAATACATGCTGCTCTTCCCCCGGCCAGGACTTCGCCTGCTACTTCTGGTGGTAGCTTATCAATTGGCCAGCCTAAAATAGCGATGGCCATCATGGGCGTGCCTCCCATGGCGTAGACATCGCTTATGGCATTGACAGCAGCGATCCTGCCAAAATCAAACGGATCATCCACGATGGGCATAAAAAAATCTGTGGTACTGATGGTGGCTGTCCCATCTCCAAGGTCAAACACCGCAGCGTCATCCTTTTGTTGGTTACCTACCAGTAGGCCAGGAAACGTACCGGAGGTACTTCCCGATAATATTTTGTCTAAAATGCTTGGGGATATTTTGCATCCGCATCCCGCGCCATGGCTGTACTTGGTAAGGAGAATGGTATTGGTTGATTCCATCTCCAAAGATACACATTCATCTGGGGTATCCTTTTCTTATGTTTTTAGGCCATGTATTATCGAAATCGGCTCCATTTTCGACGATAGCTCCTTTGGCCTTACTTCAACAAAGTCCCCATTTATTCAACTATTAGACAAAACCGGGAATAAGTCGAATACACACGGGATTAATTATTATTACTGTCTATCAACGAGTTATGATTTTTGCTCTAAAATAATCAACCTTTATATTTGCAA
>JBCDIQ010000367.1:0-5703 GCA_039024295.1 Bacteroidota bacterium
AATTTATAGAATACATTTTAGTATTTCCTTCTCTTTCTCACTTTCCGCAGTTATTTAGCAACTCTCGAATTACAGCAATTTAAAGGCAATGAACATAAAATATGTTTAATAAAAAGACTGCAACCATCTTTTCATGAATAGAAATCTTTCTAGCTCCCCCTCTATTCAATCACCCCTTCCAACACGCCCCCCTTGGCCACCATCTCATTTACTCGTTTGGTCACGGCTGGGTCCTCTATTAACGGAGGAGCATGATGCGGTTTGATGCGGGCATCAATCAATAGGGGACCATTGCATCCCCAATGTTTATGCTGGGTAAAACTGCCTACCCCGTAAATATCATGTGAAGGGTTTGAGCGGGTAAAGGTCACCCACAAAAAGTTGTTGAGCTTCTGAGCGGTAAACGCGCTGTCATCCACCAGGACAATCCAGGGAAACCCTTTCAGGCCTGCCTGTTCTTTCAGCTGGGCACACAACCCATTAACCTCCCGCTCAGCAGAAGCCTGGTCCAGAAATTTAGGTCCCTGAACACACAACACGCCTGGTAGTGCCACACGAACATCCGAGAAACCAGGAAAAAGGCTTAGGTCACCAGGAACCTCGGTAGAAAGAGTTCGAATGGGCTTCCCAGCAGCCGCCATTACTACCTTGGACCCTTCGTTTAGCCCTTCCGAAGAATAATCTAAGGTGTCCATCGTGGTACGCGTCTGAAAATGAAGGTCCCTGCGCAGGTCAATTCGTTCCAGCAAATGCGTTAGAAAACCAGGTACATCATGGATATCCAAATCAGGCTGGTCTTCATGGGCAGTGATGAAGAGGTACTTGGCCAAAGAGGCCTGGCCGAATCCCAATACTGCGTTGGCCACGGTGAGGATTTCCTGCGGCTTACGCTCCTGGTAAGGCATGTACCGCTCGTGACCAATTGCCAGGAGCAAAGGGTGCACCCCAGCGGCATCTACTGCGTGCATCGCATGCAGGCCCGGAACGGAAACGGGTACCATGGGTGCGGTGATTTCATGGATTAGCGCCCCAAAGGAGGTATCCTCTTGGGGTGGACGTCCCACCACGGTAAGTGGCCAAATGGCATTCTTTCGGTGGTACACAGCCTCTACCTGCATGACGGGAAATTCGTGCTTTAGGCTGTAGTAGCCCAGGTGGTCTCCAAAAGGACCTTCCGGCTTGGTCTGCTTGGGATCAATGGTTCCCACGATGCAAAAATCTGCATCAGCGGACAGGAAATGCCCGTTTTTTCTCACATACCTAAATCCACGGCCTGCAAACATCCCGGAGAACATCAGTTCAGACAACCCTTCCGGTAAGGGCATTACCGCCCCAAACGTATGGGCAGGTGGACCTCCTACAAAAATGCTCACCTTCAGGGGTTGTCCCCGCCGTGCGGCCTGGCTATGATGTACCCCTATTCCTCGATGTATCTGGTAGTGTAAACCAATTTCTTTATTGGGCGCATACTCATTTCCTGCGAGCTGAATACGATACATGCCCACATTGGTTTTCATGGGACCTGGATTGTCCGGTTCCTCTGTGAGTACTTGCGGAAGGGTAACATAAGGGCCACCATCCATCGGCCAGGAGGTAAGCTGGGGGAGCTGATCGAGGGTGGTCTGCCCGTAAGTAACAGGGGCTTTGAACCAGGCTTTCCGAGGAAGGGCACGAACAGCTGTTACAGGAGCGGCGAGATATTTCTGAGGAGCTTTCAGAAAACTGGTGGGATCAGCTTTGAGCTGAACCACGCGCTTCACCTGTTCAATGGTCGATCGAAAAATGAAATGAGAGCGTTCCAGGGTGCCAAAAAGGTTACATACCGCTGGGAAGGGGGAACCTTTTACCTGCTCGAATAAAATCGCCGGGCCTTGTTGTTCATAGGCCCGGCGTTGTATTTCTGCCATTTCCAGGTACGGATCCATCTCCGCTTTCACCCGGACCAAATGGCCATTTTTTTCTAGGTCAAGGACACATGCCTGTAGGCTACGGTATCGCATATATGCAATAACTCCTATGTCAGGTGGCTTGTTTGCCCAACATCAATCTTTCATGATGTCATGCTCATTCAGGAAGTTGGTTGAGAACTTACCAGAACGAAACTGCTCGTTACGCATCAGGCGTTTGTGAAAAGGAATCGTAGTTTGCACCCCTTCCACGATGAATTCGTCCAGTGCCCGCTCCATTTTGGAAATCACTTCCTCACGGGAAAAAGCAGACACAATCAGCTTGCCGATCATCGAGTCATAATAAGGCGGTATGATATAGCCGGAGTAGGCGTGGGTATCCACCCGTACCTTATGTCCGCCTGGTTTATGGAAATAGTCGATCTTTCCGGGGCAAGGGCGAAATCCGTTAAAAGGGTCCTCGGCATTGATGCGCACTTCCATGGAGTGCCTTTCTACGGGGAAATAATCCACGCCAATCAGTGGCTCTCCAGCAGCTACTTTAATTTGCTCCTTTATAAGGTCGTAATCAAAAATTTCTTCTGTCACAGGGTGTTCTACCTGGATACGGGTATTCATTTCCATGAAGTAGAACTTTCCATGCTTGTCATAGATAAATTCTACTGTTCCCGCCCCCTCATAATCTACATAACGAGCAGCTGCCACAGCAGCCTCGCCCATCTTTTTACGGGTCTCCGGACTCAGTGCCGGGCTGGGGGATTCCTCCACCAATTTTTGGTGACGCCGCTGGATGGTGCAATCCCGCTCAGACATATGGATGTGCTTCCCGTGCTGGTCTGAAATCACCTGGATTTCAATGTGGCGTGGCTCCTCAATGAACTTTTCTAAGTACATGCCATCGTTGCCAAAGGCGGCGGCTGCCTCTGCCCGTGCGCTGTCCCAGGCAGCTTCCATTTCGTCTGGCTCCCAGACCATGCGCATGCCTTTTCCTCCACCACCGGCAGTTGCTTTCAGCAAAACGGGATAGCCTACTTCCTGCGCATTGCTTAGGGCCTCATCCAGCGAAGTAAGAATCCCTTCCGAACCGGGAACTACTGGTACACCTGCCTTGATCATGTTGGCTTTCGCAGTAGCCTTATCTCCCATCATGGAGATTACCTGCGCACTGGGACCGATGAACTTTATTCCATGGTCTGAGCAAAGCTGGGAGAAGTCCGCGTTTTCAGCCAGGAATCCATATCCGGGATGAATCGCATCTACACCGGTGATTTCTGCAGCCGCAATGATATTGGCCATGCTCAGGTAGCTGTCACGGCTTGCAGCTGGGCCTATGCAAACAGCTTCGTCAGCAAACCTGATGGGAAGGCTTTCTCTGTCAGCAGTTGAGTAAACAGCAACCGTGTGGATGCCCATTTCCCGGCAGGTACGTATAATCCTCAGGGCAATTTCGCCCCGGTTGGCAATGAGAACTTTCTTAAACATGTGAAGCAGAAAAGCAGGTGAAACAACAATTACCCGTTGACATCAATCAAGAAAAGGTCCTGATCGTACTCAACCGGCTGGGCATTTTCAACGAGGATTTTCACAATTTTTCCACTCACCTCTGACTCGATCTCGTTGAATAGCTTCATGGCTTCGATGATACACAGCACTTGACCTTTTTCTACCTGATCCCCCACCTTGGTGAAAGGATCCGCTTCTGGAGTAGTAGCCCGGTAAAAAGTACCTATCATCGGAGATTTAAACACATACAGGTTGTCACTGGCAGCAGGCTCTGCTGCAGGAGCAGGAGCTTTCTTTTCGGCAGTATTTGGCTCGCTGGCCACTACACTGCTCAGGGTTTCTTGTGCCGGCTGAGGAGCAGCAGGCAACAGGGTAGGCATGCTCATAGGAGAAGGGGCCGCAGCGTAAACTACGCTGTTTTCAGGCATCTGTCGTTTGATTTTAAGCTTAAAATCGTCCTTCTCAATCTCTACCTCTGTAAGGTTGGTCTTGTTGACCAGTTTGAGCAAGTCTTGTATTTCTTTATACTCCATAGTCTGCGCAATATTGAAATTGGGTGCAATGTTGAGGGTGGCTATTTCACACGCTCCATGTATTTTCTGTTGGCAGTATCGATCTTGACCTTGTCCCCAATGTTGATAAACAAAGGAACACGAATCTCTGCGCCCCCGGCGACAGTAGCAGGCTTCAAGGTATTTGTTGCAGTATCACCTTTTATACCGGGTTCTGTATAGGTTATTTCTCGGATAACCGTTTGGGGCATTTCAACTGTCAATACGGAGTCGTCTTCTGTGTTGAATAGCACTTCACACATCTCGCCCTCAGTCAGCAAATCAATGCTATCAAACATGTCTTTGGCCAACTCCACCTGTTCCCAGGTTTCGGTATTCATGAACACGAGGTTATCACCGCTGTCGTAAGAGTACTGATAGGTTCGGCGCTCCACTCGGATGTCATCTAACTTCGCGTTTGAGTTAAATGAGTTTTCAATCACCTTGCCTGTGGTAAGGCTCTTCATCTTAGCCCGATAAAAGGCACCACCACGTCCCATTTTGACGTGCTGAAAACTCACTATTGAATAAATGTCATTGTTATACCGAATGGTCAGGCCGTTTCTGATGTCGGATGCATTAGCCATAGAATGCCAGTAATTTTTAGTGGGAACGCAAAACTAACAAAATTCGATAAACTATTCGCCTTTGGGGGCAACGTAATGGTAAGCTTTAATAAATATTGGCGAGCCCTGCCGCAAAGCGGCCAAATTACCTGAACGAATGTTTCTTATTTTGACGGTATCTCGCTGGCTTATCCAAAGGGTTCCTGAAAAGAAGTCTACTTCGAAATCCTGTACCTCCGTAAGCGCAGTTCCGGAAAGTTGGCCATCTTCCAGAAAAAAATCTTCCAATATGGCACTTCCGTATAAATCCCTGGCAAAGGGTGTATACCTCACTTTCTGATACGTCACTGCTTCCTCAATCGGACGCCTCACCTGATCGGTTACCACACTGATGGCAGTGGCACGCAATACAGAATCCTGGGTCTGTACCCAAACTGAAAGTCCATTATCTGCTTGTAAATCTACTATGGGGTAGTCAAACGTGTATTTCTCAAGCGGAGACAACGTTTCTTCACGAAAGGTATGTATCTCATTGCTTCCAACCTGTACATAAAATCGCTGGTTTCGCCAGAGCAACTTCCGAGGAGACGCTTCTAACGCTATCTGATATTCCAGTTCCCCATCTTCTTTATTTACGAATAACAAGGAATTACGAAGGGTATCTCCAACAAGTATATAAATGCTTCCAACTGTCAGCCTGTGCACCCCTAAGGTGTCAAATACGAAAGAAGTGGCAACTTGATTCGTTTCCATATTGAACTTCACAAGGCCTGCCTGACCTGCTGCTAACCAGCAAAAATTTGCTTCTCCTGCCAAGTCAAGTATTTCAAGTCCCAATGCACTTCCCAGGTTGGGATTAAGCACTTCCCCTTCCTGTTGCCAAAGTTCTGCCCTACCAGTCTCTTCTTTAACCAATAACAAACTTGACTGTGTCACCGGAATAAACTCCTCATCAGGATCGAACTCACAACTGCACAGGCAACATGCGGTAAGCAACAACGCCAAGAGTTTTAAAGGAGGTCCAAATATGCAATATGAATCAATGGCGATTTTCATCGATGGAAAATAACGCCGATATAATCCTAAAAACAAAAAAAGCCCAGGCAAAAGCCCGGGCTCCAGTCGTCGTTGTTACCATGAAAAGATCGGAAAGAACGCTGTCTCAGGTTATTTGCC
>JBCDIQ010000368.1:0-5655 GCA_039024295.1 Bacteroidota bacterium
GTATATTTTTTCCGAATCAATCCCTGAAAATTCGTCTTCTAGTTTGATCCTGAGCGTGCTTTGCGAGCTGGGAACAGTTTGGTAATTTTTGAAATTTAGGGGAATGATTTTGGGTGGGATGCTATCGGCCATTAGGCAAAAGGTTCCAAAATACTTCGTAGAGGCATACAGGTTGCCATTCTCTCCCCAACTGTTTCCCAGGTACTTCCATTTTCCTTTTTCCTGATAAGCAATCACTACATGGTTTTTGTCCACCATGGGAGGCACGGCGAAGTTCACCAGATAGGAATTAAACAAGGGTGTCTGTTCTTCACCCACCTGATAAACAGGAGACAGCCCTCCTTTTTGGGCAGGTCGTTTCCTTAAGGTAAGCGGAGTGGGTTGAAAAGCGGTTCCCACCGGAAAGAACAATTGAATGTCATCCATTTTCACCAGCCCATTTCGCCTCGGTTGTAATTCTTCTTCCAGGTACGTCCATTTTTGAAGCCGCTCTTCCCGGTCAAATACCCGGACCGGATATTGTCCCTGCCTCAGGGGAAGCAAAAACACCAATCGGTTCTGGTATCGGTAGGAGGGAAGCAGTTCTTGGATATCCCCATACTGGTTCTCGTAAAGCAGTCCGTCGTAATGCCGGGTTTTAGGATTGATCAGCGTAACCGTCAGCACGTTTCTTTTGATCTCATAAATCAGCTTAGAGGCTTCCCTGAAACCGGGGCTTCCTGCGAGGGGCTTGTCGTTCGTCTCTTGGATCAACTTCCCAGAAATAGTGGTATGGTTGCCGTATGCGTCTTCCAGCTCTAAGAGGAACGAATGAAGCCGATTGTCATACAGCTCTATCATCCCTTGATTGTTCAGGTTTTTATACCCACTAAACTCATTTCCCTCTTCTACATATGCCCGCTCGTAGCGTTGTTTGTTCTTTTTGTAAAAGCTGTAATCTATATGTTGGTTGATGTGCCTGCTTTCATCAAAGGAAAATTTCCTCAAGTCCAGCTCAAATATCAGGTCTCCGTCTAAAAACAACCGCGTATGGTTAATGCCACAATGATTGCCTGCTCCATTTAGCAAGTCATATGCCCGGTATTCCATGCCCACTAATCCTGAAATTCGGATGGGAGCAGGAACGGTATACCGACCGTTTCCCCCCGTGGGTTTAAGCAGCGTCTTCCGAAAACGTCCTTTTACCCGTGAACTGGCAGTCATGGGCTCAATGGCGACTCCCTGAACAATTGGGGGAATATTATCTGACACCAAATGAGAATAATAGGGGAGGGGATTGAGGATCCGCTCTTGTGGGTCACGGATTTCAAAGTGCAGGTGCGGGGCGAGGCTCGAACCACTGTTGCCAGAATAACCGATTAGCTGCCCTTGTTTCACGGGCATCTCACGGGCACCGAGGTACAACTCTTGAGGAAATTGCTTGCTGGTATACTGGCGTTGGTAGATGTAGCCCGCCATCTCTGGCGTGAAACGGGAGAGGTGGGCATAGACGGAGAATCGGCCATCAGGATGCCGTAAATATACCGCATTTCCGAATCCATATGGGCTTACCTTAAGCCGATACACGAATCCATCCTGAATGGCGTAGACCGGTTTGCCAGACCTGCCGCCAGTTTTGATGTCAATACCTGAATGAAAATGGTTGGGCCTTAACTCCCCAAAGGTACCCGCAAGTACCTTGTGCCCATTCAGGGGATAGCGATAATCCACCTCGGGGTTAAAGCTGCTGCAAACCAGTGCAATAAGAATCCAAATCCACCTACTTAACATGAAAATCCAGCATCTTTTGACCTTCTAACCACCCTTCGACATGATCTCCCACCTTTATTTCCCCTACCCCTTCCGGAGTGCCAGTAAAGAGGAGGTCCCCCTTTTTCAAGGTGATGAACTGGGACACGTAGGCGATCATTTTCTCCAGGGAAAACATCATATCAGCCGTATGTCCTTGCTGTCGGGTCTCTCCATTCAGCTTGCACTCAAATTTGAGGTTATTGAAAGACAGCAAGGAGTCTGGTGGCAAGAATGTTGAGACAGGCGCTGCTCCATTAAATCCTTTGGCGAGTGCCCAAGGAAGGCCCTTTTTCTTTGCCTCGGTTTGCAGGTCCCGTGCAGTCAGGTCAATTCCCAATCCAATGCCATCGATATAAGAAGCCGCAAACCCTTCCTGGATATATTTCCCTTCCCGACTGATTCTTGCTACTACCTCACACTCATAGTGAACTTCCTGGCTAAATTCTGGGTAATAAAAATCCTGGTTATTTCTCAGGACCGCCGTATCTGGTTTCATGAAAATAACCGGCTTTTCTGGAATGGGGTTATTCAACTCTTTGGCGTGCTTGGCATAATTGCGGCCAATGCAAATGATTTTCATAAAGACTATTTTTCTAAATACCTGATACCTACAACCTTTTACCTAATACTTACTCTTCACACCCTTTGACTGTCACTTCAGCCATATCGAATAGATCACGCATGGTAACCTCTTGCTCGCCGATCAGGTAAGCGTCTTGTTGGCTCCACAAGGTGTACTCGGTCTTACAATTACTTAAGGAACTTGCGTTTTCATCCGCATCAAAGCGGATAATCCACCTATCGGTCTCAAACACCAGGTTATAGGTGCCCTCGCAGGATTCCCGACGTATGGCATCACTTAAAATGCCAGGGACATATTTTACATTTTTATAAGTGCTGTCGGTCAACACCAATCGGTAATCTTCACTGCAGTAAGTACCGACGATTTTGGCGCGAACTTCATCTTCTGACGGATGGGAAGGGCCACATCCTGGTAGAAAGCAGGCGATCACCGCCAAGAGGAAGCTAATCCGGATAAATAGGGGTTTTTTCTGCATAAGTGTTCAAGCGAAGTGTGTGCTTTTGGTAGATAATCAACCGTTCCACTGAAAAAAACGGTGTTTATGCTCTGCCAGTTCAAATATAAGTTTTCCTTCGGTATCTTTTTCAAGGGCGTTCCCCACCACGAGTACATCTGCCCCTGCCTGCCATAGACGTTCTGCATCTTCTCCCGATCGTATTCCGCCACCCACAATGAGGGGGAGCGAAACCTTCTCCCGTACTGTTCTGACCATTTCCGCTGAAATTGGACGCATGGCCCCACTACCGCCATCCATATACAGCAACTTCAACCCCAGGTACTCTCCTGCCAGGGCCGTGCAGGCAGCTACGTCAGGTTTGTCATGAGGAATGGGAAGGGTGTTACTCATGTAATGGACCGTGGTGGTACGGCCCGATTCCACCAGAATATAACCGGTCGCCATCACTTCCAGCTCCGATTTGGCTAGGATTGGGGCTGCCACTACGTGATTACCAATGAGCAAATCTGGGTTCCTTCCGCTTATCAGGGAGAGGAAAAAGATGCCATCGGCCTGTGGAACGATTTGGTATATGCTGCCGGGGAACAGGATGACCGGAATATCTGTCTGGGCCTTCAGCAAAGGCACCAAGTGATGGATATGGTCATTGGTGAGCAGGCTTCCCCCCACAAAGAAAAAATCTACCCCTGCCGCTTTGTAAACCGCTAGTTGGGATACCAGGCTGCTTTCATCCAGTTTATCCGGGTCAAGCAGTACGGCCAACCCTTTAGCTCCATGAAGATGCAAGCCTTGAAACTGTTCCAGCAAGGATGAATTCATGCATACGAAGGTAGAGATAATCGGTACAAGCTACAAAACAACTCCTGCTGCTGGTGAATTGACCTCACCCCTTTTGGGCTTATGTGAGATTGGGCCGTTTTTGGAAGCTGAAGGCCGCCAGGGGAATGGAAAGGAGAAGCCCTCCATTTGCCTGGGCCAGCTGGTTCAACCGCAGCTCAACCTGCTCGAACACAGTTCTCAAGTGCTGCGGTGGAACCATTGTTTTCCAAGTGGGCAAAAAGCTCATGATGGTGAAGTAGTCATGGAAAAATGCGGTACCATCTGCGTATTTTTGATGGCTCACTTGCTCTTCTACCCGTATCAGGTCAAAATGTGCTGACTCAAATAGATGCGTTACCCCTTGAAGGGTTGCCCGTGCCCCCATGTGTTGGATGACTTTATCCCGGGATGCCTGAAGTTCAAGGTTTTCCAGGCTTGCTATAAATACTTGGTAGAATTCCTCAAAGGTCCCTACCAGATTTGAACTCAGGTAGAGTATACCCCCGGGCTTAAGCACCCGAAAACATCCTTGAATGACGGCTTTCGGTTGCGCAAAATTATTGATCCCAAGGTTAGAGGTGATGATGTCTACCGAATTATCGGGTAGCGGAATTTCCTCTGCATTTGCCTGGATCAACTCTACCTGGGGTAGGTTGGTGATTTGAATCTTTTGGCGAGTTCGTTCAATTGCCTCTTTCCACACATCCAGTCCGATTATCCGTGCATCAGGCCCAAACCTTCTGGCGAGGGTTAACAGGGGAAAACCGGTGCCAAAACCAATATCCAGTACCGTGCTGCCTTTGGAATAGTCAATTTGATTCAGCAACATAAGACCTGGCGCCGCTGACCATAACGGGAATTCGTCATAGGCAAATACAACTTCAGGGGTTTGCCAGTCAAAATGTTGATCAAGGTAAGGGAGGGTTGACACAGGTTTTTAGGTTGAGGGTTGCGGTTCAGGAGGCAATCATGCTACAGAATGTCGCATCCCAACAAAGCGCAAATCGCATGGTTCCTCAAGCTACTAATTTCCTTGGCCATTGTATTGTCGGACCTGGAGCGATCTCCCTTATCGCCTTCGTCCTGAATATTCCATTGCTTCCCCTTTGCCAAATCCATAGCTGACTCCCAATGTGATGAATCTGCCCCTGAACCGGCGATTGAAAAAGTAAAAATTGGGTTGAAAAGCCTCGGTTTCCTGAATTCGCGAAGCAAATACATCCCGTATACTGAAGCTGGTAACCAATTTCCCTTTGAGAATCTTTTTACGCAGCCCCAGGTCTAGGAATGGTACCTGGGCAACCTCTCCCTGAACGGTGCGATAGGCTGATTCGTAATTTCCTGTCAATTCAAAATCGATGGAAGCTGGCAATTTGAATTTTGTGGTCATTCGAGCGGTCCATTGGTCCCCTTCGAAATCAAAACTTTGGGCATCCAAGCTGCCTTCTCGGTAGAAAAATAGGAAGTTGGCGTCACCCCTGACGCTAAACCATTCTGTCAACCGGTATTTCCCATTTACCTCTATCCCATAGGTTTTGTTGGTGCCAATGTTCCGGGGCTGGGTGAAAGCCACATCATCCTCAAAGGTGGTCACCCGCTCGATCACATCTGTGGTGTACCGGTGGTACAAACCCAGGTTAAAGGATCCCTTTTTAATGGCAAAAATGCTGTTGATCTCATAGGAGTCTGTAAACTCTGGCAGCAGGTCTGGATTCCCCGTTCGTATGCTGAAATTGTTCCGGATGTTAAAAAATGGGTTAAGGTCCCACAGTCGAGGTCGACGGATTCTTCTGGAATACCCTGCTTGTACGGAAAAGGTCTCTGAGAATTTGTAAGACGAATGAAAAGAGGGGAACAGGTTGGTGAAATTCAGCCGGTTAGATTCCCGGGTGTTGACCAGAAACGTATTGAGGATGGTATTTTCTACCCGCATGCCTGCTTTGATGCCCCATTTGGCTACTTCATATGCGCCTGTTGCGTAGGCTCCTAACACCCGCTGTTCGTA
>JBCDIQ010000369.1:0-5614 GCA_039024295.1 Bacteroidota bacterium
GCTATTCGGAACCCATACTTCTCTCCCCAGATGATCGGTTAGTAACTGTAAACCTGAACCCATGATCAGTTGCCAGTTCCCGTGTAAAAAAGCCGAATTCGAACCCTAATTAGGTCAAAATATGCCTGCTCAACTGAGAAACTCACCTGATACTTGTGGGGGCTCCCAAGTAGCGGGGGCAGCGTGTTGCCGACCTCCATGGGCATTCCAGACACATCTGCCAAAGAAAAACTCCACATACTCGAGTTGGAGGTTTCATCTTCAGAAAGCACGGAAAGCTCGATTTCTCCCAGCGCATTTATGGAATTTCCTCCTTCGAGCACTTCGATAGAAATGCTATCCAATCTTGCATTTTGGAGGTTTTCTGGATTTAGTCCTGCTCCTTGAGCAGCTTGACCCCAAGCCTCCTCAGAAATTACTTCAGAAATGGCTCCACGCAATTCTCCATTGCTGGCCCCAAGGGGAGGAAGGGTAAAAGTGACTTCCTCCTCAAAAAAAACCTCCACCAAAGGTGCAGGCTCATCATCCTGGCCACACCCGGCCCAAACCATGCAGCTTATGCCCACCGCCATGATCCAGTATTTCAATACTTTCATAGGCATGAACATACCATTTTTGCAGCACTTTTTCACAGCGTTGAAAAGGCTTTACCTTTTCAACGCTGTGAGGCTTATTCAACCCAGCGAAAAACCTGCTGTCCTTTCTCAGTCACAACCCTCAATAAGACCAAGCCTGTAGCTACCTGAGGCAGATTGAGCTTTACTTGCTGCTCTCCACTAGAAACTGGTTGGGACTTCTTCCATAGCACCCGTCCTTGCACATCCCACAATTCAAGGGTAAACCTTTCTGGGTTCTCTGTTGTGAACGACAAGATTCCCTGGTTTTGATCCCAATTCATCTTGTAGGCCATGAACTCCTCACTTATCGAAGTTGCAAGGACTTCTACTACCTGGGTAGCTGAGTCAATAAGCCCACACCGATTGGTTACGATGAGGGTAACCTCGTACAAGCCTGCAGAATCGTAGGTATGATTGGGCGTTTGATCAAAGCTCTGCTGTCCATCTCCGAATTTCCATTGATAGGTATCTCCATCTATGGAGAGATTTTGAAAGAGAACATTGGTTCCATTGGCATTTGCCTGAAAGATTGCCTGTGGAGTAGGACTCACCGTGATGGTTTGGGTTTTGGTATCAACTCCCAAGGCATTTACTACTGATAAGCTCACCCTGTAAACTCCAGGTTGACTGAACGTAAGTATGGGCGTTTCATCATTTACTCCTGTACCCAATATGAAGCTTGCACTGCTTGCAGGAGATACCCTCCACCCCCAGGTTTCAGGGGCTCCTAGGCTTACATCCGTAAAGGCAACGGTATCTCCCAGGCAGATGAGATCGGGAAAATTAAAGTCTGAGACCGGTGCTGAAGCCTGACAATTCACCAGTTGGGGTTGAACAAAAATAGCATTACTTCTCCTTCCTGTGAGGCCATTTGGTCCTAAGGGCTTTATTGCAAACCAATTATTTTCACGGTTAAAGCGGGTTCTGATATCGATCCGATTAGTAGTTACCGTATCTACGATCTCCATAAACCGCTGCCCCAGTTGATATACCTCATAAGATGTTGCCCCAGGAACTGGAATCCACTGTAAAACAAGGGAATCCTGGCAAACCCTGGTCGCACGGATTTGGGGGGTTTGACTAATTATAGACAAAAATGTCTCTGAGGTATCAGAATCTCCTCCTCTCCTTACTGCTACGAGGACACTTCCTGAAACGGTGGAGGGTACATTCCAATCATAAAATCTCCTGGTCGCAGCAATGTTATTTTGGATCAGGTTCCATGTGGCCCCTCCATCATCGGAGTATTCCAGGGCAAAAGTTCCTTGGTTTCCAATGGCGTCCCATCGTATGCGTTCGTTTTCAAATGGTACCAACCCTTCTCCGCCGGAGGGATAGGTAAGCTCTATCGCGCTCCTGTAATAGACAGGCACAAGATAAAATGGTTGGGGCCCTTGTCCCAAGGACCTTCCCCTAACTTCAATGGTGTACGGCCCAGGAATGAGAGAGGTGATTTCAACCTGTTCCATATTATTTAGCGTATCCCGTCCCTTAAATGCAGGAGAGGAGAGATTGTTGGTTCTTGGCGTTGGATCCAATTGCCAGGGTAAATGGACAATTCCATTTGGCCCTGTTACGGTTATGTCCAGGTCATTTACAAGGGCACGTGCTGCTAATGGACTTACATCTGGATCGTTCCAGTAGATCATGAACCGTGCCTTTCGTACGTCTGGCCCGATTACCATTTGGAAAATAGCAGTATCTCCCTGATCTACTGTTCCGGTCTGCCAGGACTCTTCCACAATGGGCTGCAATGCTCTTTTGGTGTTGACTCGCCCCCACCCAAATAGGTAGTCGGGCCCCATATTACCCAAGTCATCTGCACTGTTTAGTAAACACGCCTTTACTAGGCCAGCTGGAACTGTACTACCTGGATTTACTATGGAAAAGGCCTGATACAGCAAAGCTGAAACACCTGCTACGCCTGGAGCAGCAGCAGAAGTTCCACCAAAATTCCGGTACCTGTTATCAGGAAATGTTGAAACCTGACCGTTTCCATATGCAGCAACATCCGGTTTAAGGCGGCCATCACTGGCAGGACCACGGCTGCTGCTGTTTGCAAGCCGGTCATCATCCGTTACATTGGCCACTGTCAACACCAGTTTTCCTTGTTTATGACCTCCGGTGATATTTCCCCACTGGTCACCCGCACCGTACCCACAGTCATTATTGTTGGAGTTCCCTCCTGAGAATACGTGTAGCAGTGAGGGATTCTGGAGCATTTGGCGGTCTACCCGCTGGGTGACAGTGGTGTATCCCAGGTTACACCCCTGGCTGTAGGAAGAGTTGGTAATGTTTACCCCTTCATTTTGGTGTAAGTCCAGGGTCTGATCGGTAAACCCTCCACTGTAGTCCATCACGTACATTTCTGCTTTGGGGGCCATCCCCTGCTGAGTGGGGTCCAGGTTTCCTGCCCCTGCCATGATGCCTGCTACTTGATCTCCGTGCTGGGTGTTGCCTGCAAGATTGGCGGTATTAGGCGTAGCAAACTGCTGGTCCAAGCGCCCAAAGAAGTCGATGTGCGGACCAATGTCTCCATCGTCTCTTACGAGTACTTTTACCCCACTGCCGTCTAGTTCCAGGTTCAATCCACCTACATTCAAGCTGTTGGCACGATGCAAACTTTGTCCCCTCAGGTCATCTGGTTCTGGAGCAGGTGGTGCCTCCTCAATATAAAGCACTTCATCTACCTCAGCCAGTTTACCAAGTTGCTCTCTGGCTAATAAAACAGCTCCAACGTGTAGGTCCTCTTCGGTGTATACCCATTCCCCTCCCAGGCCGACGAGGTGGGAGCGAACAACCTCTGAGTTAGCCCCGGGTAGAAGTTGCACCCTGAGTTCGAGGGTTTCTGTACCCTCAATGTTGGCAGCCAACTCACTGGCAATTTTTTTGGATGGTGGCAACTGTCCTAAAAAAGAGACTCCCATTTCCCAAAGATCTGGGGAAGACAGGTGGGAAGGGATGGACGCTAGATAGGCATTAGGCGGTAGAGAAACGTGAAGCAGAATCCCTGCCTCGGTAAGTATTTTTCGCTCCTCAAAATTAGGGTAGGTAGAAAACCCTATGATGCGGACATGGAAAGACGGCTCACTGTTGCCCTGGTGCCAGGGGCTATTTTTATCTAAAGAGGCTAATGAGACAGAGCCAGTAGAAAGCTGAACAGTTTTTTGAGCGGAAAGGTGTTGGGGACTAACCCCCATGATCCCCCAAAGAAGGATTAACGTTAAGATAGCAATGTTTCGAAGCATTTATAAAATCATATGGAAACGACGAAGACATAAGGAACGCATCAAAAATAACTTTATTTTTACTTGGCCTTTCGCACAAATCCTGCATCAGAAAAACCTCATTGGGGCCACCAAACTCGGCTTTATTTCTTGGTCATCCGATTATCGGACGCTTCGGTTCGCACAAAATTCCAAAGCAAGCTCTGAAGATTTATTTCAGCAGCGTTCCTAGGAAAAAGTTTAGGCGTTGGGCTATCTCAAATTTACATCAAAAATCACGCCTAACAGCAAAAAACGCAGGTAAAAATACCTGCGCTTTATCTTTTCTCCTGTTGCATCTACGGAAAATTCTTACAGTAGGGCTTCTTTATTGATACTGCATTCTCAGACGTTTCGAGATTTCTTCAACACTTCTTTTAAAGTGTTTATCGGTGGTCATGAGGTCACTCACGGTTTGCAGGGCGTGGATGACAGTTGAGTGATCCCTTCCACCAAAGTGGAGACCTATAGACTTTAATGAATGCTTGGTAAGGTCTTTTGCAAAGTACATAGCAATTTGGCGGGCTTGTACAATTTCGCGCTTACGAGTTTTAGCCTTCATGAGGTCTATTTCCACTGAAAAATGGTCGCTTACCACGCGCTGGATTGATTCTATTGTAATTTCTCTACTCACTTTGTCCACAAAATTTGATAACATTGAGCGAGTCAGTTCTAAGTTGACTTCAACTCTGTTAAGCGAACTTTGTGCCAAAAGACTTATAAGTGCTCCTTCAAGCTCTCGAATGTTAGAATTAATGTTATGTGCTATATATTCAACAACCTCATCGGGCAGTTCAATTCCATCTTTGTACATTTTATTTTGGAGGATGGATTTTCGAGTCTCATATGAAGGTTGCTGAAGGCTTGCGTTTAATCCCCACTTAAATCTGGACAATAATCTTTCTTCCATTCCTTCCATCTCATTGGGGGAACAATCTGATGCCAGGACGATTTGTTTCCCTGACTGGCGGAGATGGTTAAATACATGGAAGAAATTATCCTGGGTCTTCGATTTCCCAGATAGGAACTGAACATCATCTACCAGCAAAACATCAATCATCTGGTAGAAATTCATAAAGTCATTTACGGTATTGTTCCTTACAGCATCAATAAACTGGTTAATGAAACGCTCCGAAGAGAGGTATAACACAGCCTTGTTAGGAGAATGTGATTTTATTTCGTTACCAATGGCTTGGAGAAGATGGGTTTTGCCCAGTCCGGTTCCCCCGTATACAAATAGCGGGTTGTAAGCAGTAGCTCCAGGCTTGTTAGCAACCGCATAGCCTGCAGATCGGCCCAAACGATTACAGTCTCCTTCAATAAAGGTTTGAAAGGTATGGCCTGGATTTAGGTTAGAATCTATCTCGAACTTGCGAATGCCAGGGATGACAAACGGATTGGGTATGGGCCGGTCGGCATTTAGGTAATGAGGGTTAATGGTATTACTTCTATTGCTTCCGGGGGCCTGTGAAGTATTAGGCAATTTAATTGAAGTACCGTGGGTGCTTCCTTCATCTTTTTCTATGACGATGGAATACTCCAGTCTTCCCTCTGGTCCCAGCGTAGCATGCAGGGCTTTCTTTAGCAAATTGACATAATGGTCTTCCAACCATTCATAGAAGAATTGGCTAGTGCCGCCTGGCTCGTCTCACAAAGGTGCTGCAACATCCACCGATGCGTAGCACTGTTCATGTCCCTTAAGTGAGTAATCGCGTCGAGCTGAAACGTGCC
>JBCDIQ010000370.1:0-5594 GCA_039024295.1 Bacteroidota bacterium
AAAAGAAGTGGTGATACCCTGAGGTAGGCAATTTGGTAAGTTCGCGGCCCATTTTGCCTGCCTGAGGTGTTTCTTTTTCATGTATGGTCCTTCAATTTTTTTCTTGAAGGTAAGGAGCTATGAGCCTTTTCATAGCTCCTGCTTTTATACTCCAAAACTCATCGTAATGGCTGGAAAAATACCACTGATACTTTTACTGTTTGTTTTGCTAGCTGGCCTGGAAGGAGTTGCCCAGCAGCTTGAACGCATTCACAGGCCTGGATATGGTAAGCCATGCGTATTCGTGGTGGCACAGGAAAATCTCCTAGTAGACCTAAGACCTGTGCTACAAGGGTATGAAGGCGGGAGAAAGGCTTGTTTCGTCTTGATAAATGGCAGTGCATCAAATCCTGCTCAAGTGGCCGATTCATTGAACCATTACCTGAATACTGTCCCACACATCGCCAAGCAATATGTCTACTTGGTGGTTGCGGGAAATGATGTGTTTTTTAACGAATACAATCTCTTTCAGGAAGATTTTATCGGTAAAGCGTATCACCTAAGGGAAGATATTTTTACTCCTATGGTGGCGACAGAGACCGTTCAAGAAGGACAAGGCTTCAATTTGGATAAGGTCATAGATCACCTCAAAAAGAATTACCGTTTTCAGTTGACCATTGACCAAATCGAAGCCCAACATGCGATCCACAAATACAGTAAAAGGGGTTCTTTTGGGGTAGGGCTTTCCATGGGACGGTCATTTTTTACCCCAAAAGAAACCGATGGCTATGTTCCGGGTTCTGCCATGCATTATGGGATCAACTTGTACAAAAACCTGGGGAAGCGGACCCAACTGAATGTGTCTTTGGGAGGAGGTCTTAATTTTCCCAATCCCCAGGATGAAGTGCAGGCACAGGTGATGGACCAAATTGACGTTAATTCAATTCTAGATGGGGAGGAACAGGAAGTTGATATCAGCTTGCAACTGAAAGGACACGTCTATACTCGTTTCACAGCAGATGTGAGGTATTTTCTTCTGAATCGGGGAAAATGGTTTCCTTACGCTGGTCTGGGACTGTCGTTGAATCAACTTATCAGCATTAATGGGAATATTGATACCACCGTCGTCATTGATCCAGATGACATAAGTGGTGGCCTGGGCGGAAGCGCACGTCCAGATACGGATCAAGGGGAAGTTGATCGGTCCATTTTCGGGGGTCCCAATTGGATGGCAGTCGTTGGTGTCCAGAAAAACTTAGGTCCCAGGTGGCTGTTTGATGCAAGTGCCACGTTCAGTCCATTTACCTCTGAAAGCTCTCCCTCAAACTCCAGAAGGACCGAGCCTTCTATACCCTTGTCTGTGGTGTCCTTCAATGTAGGTCTGACCTTTAAATTCATCGGCAGGAAGACTACCCGCTATCAATACATCAGGTTGAAAGAGTAGCTGCCAACTTCATTTCTGTAAAACGAATCATGGCTCGTATATTTACCTTTAGATATTCGTCCCCAAAATCAATAACCTGCATAGCCACCTGAAATCTTGTCTAAAATACCGGTCTCGCTTATTGCAAACAGCACTCATCTCTTCTCCGTTGATCAGCCTCTTCACGATTACCACGGCGATTATTTTGATGCAGTTTTTTCGTGAGCATTCTGCAACGCCTGTACCCGAGTTTAGCTTTTCAAGGTTTGTCGGAATATTTGGGCTAATTACCGTGAACTTCTTTATCCATTGGGGAGTCAACATCAGGCTTCTGTTTCTCATTCCAGGTGCGCAACACTTCGGAAAAATTCCCTCAGCCTACTTGCGGTATGTGCTCGGCTTTTGCGTTGGCTTTTTTATCACCATGATTTTAGGCTTTTTCGCTCGAGAAATGAGAGATACTGAGCCTCCTCCAGGGGTTCAATATTTTCCATACCTTGCCAGTTTTATGGCGACGAGTTTCATTCTGACCTTGATCGAACTAACCGTCTCACAAGCAGAAAAGTCCGAGCTGGAACTAGAAAAAGCAGAACTGGAAATTGCTCAGCTTCTGGCACAGCAGGAACAGCTCAAGCAGCAGATCCATCCGCACTTCCTGTTCAATGCACTGGGAACCCTGCAAATCCTGATTCAGAAAAATTCGTCCAAAGCCAATGAATATGTGTTGATGTTGGCAAAATTCCTTCGGGATTCTCTGTATTTGGCTCAGTATGATGTCATCACGGTAAAGGAAGAGTTGGCCTTTTTGGAAAACTATATTCAGCTTCAACAAATGCGATTTGCTGAGGGGATTCAATATGATATCCACCTGCCAGACCACATCAACCAAAAAGGGATGTTGCCAGTCTTTTCGCTTCAAATCCTGGCTGAGAATGCCATCAAGCACAATGCCTTTTCCGTGGATAACCCACTCAAGTTAAATATTGACTATTCCAGGGATGATCATCTAATAGCAGTGACCAATAATACGTCTCCCAAATATGCGAAAGACATTTCCAGCGGGATTGGGCTCAAAAATCTACAGGAACGGTACCAACATTTTAGTGAGGTGCTTCCCAAAATAGAATCCACAGATGCAGCGTTTACCGTTAGATTAAAAGTTTTGGGTATATGAAGGTTGTGATCATCGAAGACGAGCCACTAATGTCTGATGCGCTCAAAGAGGAATTGTTACAATCAGGTGAAGCGGTTGAGGTGGTGGCGCAAATCGGCAGCATTCAGCAAGGAATTGCCTATCTAGAGTCAAATGGATTTCCAGATCTATTTTTTTCCGATATCGAGCTTTCTGATGGCCTCAGTTTCGAAATTTTTCAAAAGACCCAAAGCACCACACCCGTCGTGTTTTGTACGGCCTACAACCACTATGCGCTGGAGGCATTTCGCGTTTTTGGAATCGATTATATCCTGAAGCCTTTTGAAGGGGCGGACATCAAGGCTGCCCTTCAAAAATACCAAACCCTGGTAGCCAAAGATGCGAGTCGGGAGCTTGACTATTCAGCCTTGCTGAAAATGCTTGTCCCCACCAATGAGGTTCGGCAAACCTCCATTTTGATCCATCGGAAAGATAAGATCATCCCGCTTCCCATTGAAGAGGTGGCCTTGGCATCTTTGCAGCGGGGCGTGGTCCACCTCCATACCTTCAACAAGCAAAGGTTCCTGGTGAACTACAGCATGGAACGCTTGCTCCAAATACTGGGGTCCAGTTTTTATCGTCTGAATCGGCAACACCTTATTTGTCGTAAAGCGGTGGTTCAGGCTTCGCAATACTTCGGCAGGAAGCTCCTCGTGCACCCGGTAATCGAATATCCCGAACCGTTGATTGTGAGTAAATCGAACACAGGAGATTTTCTTCGGTGGTTGGAGGCAAGTTAGCGGGCGGCTAACTTTGGCACATGAATCCGGACATTCTCGCTGATATTTTACAGGAACCCATTCTCCAAACACGTTCATTGGGAGGAGGAGATATTTCTCGAGTGTTGATGTTGGAGACTCCCAGTCGAAAAGTTGTGGCGAAGATTCATCCTGATGTATCCTTATTTGAGGCAGAAAAAGATGGCTTGGAAGGGCTGGCAGCAGTCAATGCAATTCGGACACCGGATATCTTTGCCTGCCAGGAAACCCCAGAAGGAGCGGTATTGCTCATGGAATATGTCGCTCCAAAACGACCGGATCAGCGCGATTTTGAAGGATTGGGCCAAAACCTGGCACACCTGCACCTGCATCCGCAACATGAATTTGGCTGGAGACGGGATAACTACATTGGTAGCCTTCCACAGTCCAATACCCCTCATCCAAATTGGGCTTCCTTTTATGTCCAGGAAAGGCTTCTGCCTCAATTACGAATGTCCCGGGATAAGCAGTTGTTAAACAAGGCCGAAGTTCCTTCCCCTGAGAAATTGGCGACCGGTTGTCAGCAGCTATTTTCAGAGGTGCAGCCTGCCTTGCTCCATGGAGATTTGTGGAGTGGCAATTACCTCATCGCTACCGATGGCACGCCTTATTTGATTGACCCGGCGGTGTACGTGGGCCACCATGAAGTTGATCTCGCCATGAGCCGTCTTTTTGGGGGCTTCGGCCAAGCTTTTTATGACGTGTATCATGAAATTATTCCAGCGGCCCCAGGCATGAACGCAAGGAATGATTGGTACCAATTGTATTACCTGTTGGTGCATTTGAATCTTTTTGGAAGCTCTTATCGTAATTCGGTCATGTCAATTCTCAAAAAGTATGTAAAGTCTTAATTCGTTAGGTGGTCTGTTTACAGTCTACAGTTTTCAGTATATTTAGAGATAACTTCTGCTTCGCTAGAACCTAAAACCTCTCCAAATGCTTGATGCTGCACATCATAACCTCCTTTCTACCAAATATGGGCACTTTTTCGAGCCAGCATTGCTGAAGGAAATCGCCCAGGTGAGCAGGTTTAAACATGTCAAAAAGGACCGGATTATCTTAGATATTGGGGACGAGATAGCGTTTATGCCCCTCGTCCTGGAGGGTTCTATCAAAATCATGCGGGAAGATGCGGATAACAATGATCTATTGCTGTACTATCTGGAATTTGGAGACACCTGTGCGATGACGTTGAACTGTTGCCTGCGCAAGGCAAAAAGCCCCATTCGGGCCATAACCGAGCAGGATACCGATTTATTGGTGGTGCCGATTGGCAAAATGGAGGAATGGATGGTGAAATACGCCACCTGGCGGAGCTACGTGTTTGACAGCTACCACATACGCCTGAATGAAATGCTGGAATCCATCGACAGCCTGGCATTTCTCAACATGGAAGAGCGTTTGTTAAAATACCTGAACAATAAAGCGCTCATCAATAAGGAAATAGAGCTTCAGGTGACCCACCAGGAGATTGCGACCGATTTACACACCTCTCGTGTGGTGGTGTCTCGCCTGCTGAAAAAATTGGAGAAAGCAGAGAAACTCCAGATGCGCCGGAACAAAATCATCCTGCCTGATTTTTCGGCCGCATCTGTGTAACCATTGTTACACCCTCCCTGGATTTGTAAAGCTACATTTGTGGTAATCAATCATCATCGATATGAAACTGTTGGTTATCATAGCAGCCATCCCCCAACAAGGGAATATCCTAAGTTATGCTGAGCTAATTCGACAAAAAACGTCTGCTGAGGTACACGTTGCTGCCTTCATCCCAACCCCTGGATACATTCCGGTACAAGAAAATGGGGTCGTATTGGACAACTGTACAGAATTCGACTTGTCCGAGTTTGAAGCCCAAGCTAAAGATGTGAGGGCTAAATATGTCTATTGGCCTAAAAAAGAAGAGTGGACCTCATTCGAAGTCAACATCGGAGACCCGCTAGCGTTACTGAAGCACAAACAACAGGTATTGCAACCAGACTTGATCCTTGCGGATACCGAATTGATGAGCCGATGGGAAGGGTTGCTGTTTGATTCCTTTGGAAAGGCAATCCTTGAGGAAATTGAGGTGCCGTTTCTCTCTTTGAAATGCAACAGAGACGATGCCCCCCTGCGTTACATTGGGTTATTGCGTAATTTTGATGCTCCACGGCGAGAAGAACTGGGCTCATTGAAGGATATTCAGCAAAGCTTTGGTGCTACCTGGAAGCTATTGGGTATCCTCAAGCCAGGAGAAACGCCG
>JBCDIQ010000371.1:0-5592 GCA_039024295.1 Bacteroidota bacterium
AACTTTCTTGGTTCTTTGACAATTTTCACGAATTCTCTTAATCAGCGTGTCATTTGGATCAAGTTTTAGCAATCCAAAAAGATATAGAAAATTGATTTTCTGCCACTTATTAGATGTCTCAACAAGCTCGACCTGACAGAGACTATTTCGCCCGCGGAATTTGTCAGAATCCCACTTTCTTTAACACCATGCTTTTTCAGTCTGATCTTTGGGTTATTTACCCAAAAATATGTGCCGTTTTTGACAGCTACAGCCCAATAAACCCTCTCCAGCCTGTACAAAAAGCCCATACTCAATTCCTTCCCTGGATACCGACCAGACCAAAACGCAAAAGGTCTCATCGCCCCTACCTCTCACTGGCCACCTCACAATATTGATCAGTTGTGTAAACCCGGTGTACAATGATCTCCTTGTTCTTCCCAATGACAAACTCGCTTAAGCCGATATGGGATTTATTTTTGGGATGCCAATCGTAAGTATATCCCAGTTGAGTCCAGGGATAATTTTTATTCCACTCTGGGTTATAGTACGATGCCAATCGCAGGTAATTGATCCATTTTTTATGTGCCAGGGATTCATCATCAGGAAATGCCAGGGTACAATTTGCTTCAGACACTTCGCTGTCCAGACAAGGGCGAAACAAATCTTGGGGCTGCACCCAAAATTCAATGAAAAACTTTTTCCCCGCATTGGGAGGCAATCCCAATAGCTGCTCTAACCGCAAATTCAACCCCTCTTTTCGGCCAAAGCTTTTCTGGCTGCATAATGTCTGTAGCTCCGGTGCGGTAGTGATCCAAAGAGCGTGTTCCCCTGTATTGTAAGTGCCCGTTTGGAGATTATTCTTGTAGTATACTGTATCGCTTTGCCAGGTGGAAACCAGGACATAGGTTTTATTGTCAATCTCCTTCCAAATGAGATGGGGCGTACCTTTCTTGATGGTGATCAAATCGTTATAGATTTCCCATGGTTGTGGTTTTGCCGCATCTCCTACGGATTCACTGTACAGGAGACTGATTTTTTCTTCCTTGTAGGGCTTGGTGAGTTCTCTTGGGGCACAAGCTGTGCCGTAAATTAGCGTAAAGGCCAGTGCTAAATAAAAAGCATTCTTCATAGGAGATGAATTGAAAAGAGGGTTGATTGCTACATCCAATCCAAGATTTTTCCATTTGGATTCGCTAACTGAAAATTAGGTAGGGGCAAGTGGATTTCCAAAGCGGACCTCTCTTTAACAGATAGTATTTCGTCGCTTACCACCATAAGCTGACCTCCTCCTTCGGCTGATCCCTCCGTATGAAGGCTAACCCGCTCTGGAACAGATCGACACTTACAGACACCTCCGCATGTTTGATGATGGTCTTCCAGGCATGAGTCATGCCCCGGGACCAGTGAATGTCGTCAAAGATGATACAGCCTCCATCTCGGATTAGGGGCAAGAAGAAATGAAAATATGCCAGCGTTGGACTGTGACTGTGATCTCCATCAATGAACACCAGATCAATGCTATGTTCAGCAAATCCTAAAGAAGGCAATACCATTTCAAATGGACCAATCTGAAAATCTGCCTCGTAGCCTGCTCGCCGTATATTTTCCCTGGCCAATCCTGACAGCCCTGGATCTCCCTCAATGGTGATAAACTCGCCTTCCATAGGCATTCCTTGCAACTGGTATAGCGCTGACATTCCCAGATTTGTGCCTAACTCCACAGCCAATTTCGGCTGAAGGTAGGTACAGAGCTGAAACAACAGCTGGCCCTTTTTGGGGGAACAGCCTGATGAGCGGGCAATTTGTGAAACCTTTGCTCGCCTGCTTCCTCCTCCTTTTCCTCCTGGCCCTGCTCCATAATCCATCAACACAAGGGTCCGCTTATCTGCCAATAGGGGTTTGCGAATAGCTTCGACCTTCCGGACGACTTCTGGTGCAGGCTTTCGGATGACCTCTTGTAACAGCTCCGTTACAAAAGGCGAATGCGCCTGTTGGGGGGATGGAACCTGGCTGAGATACCGGAAAAAGGAAATGATTCGGTGCATGCAGGTGCAAAGCAAGGGATAAAAACAGAAAAGGAAAACCATAATGACTTTCCTTTCATCATTTTTCGGTAAATATATCTACTGTTCGAAGCTGACCAGATAATCAAATTGTAGATAGTCACAATTTCCCCCCAAAGAATCTCTAACTTCTGTGATCCGTAGTGCCGCTAAGTGATACGTATTGGGGATACCCGTAGGCCTTGGCAACCTAACCAGTAAGATTTGTCCTGGAACCAAGGGATCGGTTTCAGCGAAATAGGCATTTGCGGAATTAAAAGCTTCAGACAAAGTTGTATAAGTAGCCTTTTCAAAGTTAAATCGAGTCTCATCTGTGTAAGCAAATACTTCCTGGATTCCACGAGCATCATTGGCGGGAGAGGTAAAAGCAGCAGAAAAACGGGCGTTAAAGGGAGCCTCTGATTTAATTGCCAGCTCCAGGTCCAGTACATTCGGATTGGTTCCTAAATGCTTGTTCAATGAAAGGCTGTAATTGGATTCTCCCACGGGACCAGACTTGTCATCTGGACATGGAGTGGGTGCAATAGAGATCTTATCCGGATTGTTCATGGTTACTCCTTCGTAGCTATCCAGTTTAAACAACTCTTGCTGAATATCATCTTTGGAAACAATATCAATCCATACTGACACAGAATCTGAGGCTCCTTTGGTATCAATCACAAAAAAGGTCAGCCGGACCTTGAAAAATTCTTCGATGTTGATAGGCCCTGCCGAGGTATTGGCAACCGGAGCTATGTCGTAGAGAAAGTCTTCGGGAACTACCTGACCTTCGAGGTCTACGTCCTGGAAGAAATCCAATGACACAATGGGCTGGTCCGCTTGGTTGTAGATGGTCCGCATAACGCGAAGAAGTCGAAGCGATTCATTATCCGCCATTCGAAGGTTTACCACTACCTGATCGCCTATCTGGGATTTATACGTACCAGAAGAGGGCGGTTCTACAGTAATGGCCGGATTATCATCAACGGGAATAAATCCATTGTCATACTGACGGTCACAACTGCTAAGCACCAGACCCGCCACCAAAAGTATTGTAATTGAAATAAAGGTAGTCTTTTTCATGTTACTCGTAAGAAATGTTAGGTTAACTTCAATTTAAGCACCTTGAGTCAAAGAAAAAAGGAAAGCCTCGTGGACTTTCCTTCAGCATTTCATTAAGTATGATTTCTAGCGTTCAAAACTGACTTTGTAGTCAAACTCCAGAAAATCACATTCCCCTCCTAAACTGTCACGAACCGCCTTGATTCGAAGAGCTGCCAGGTGGTACACATCAGGAATACCCGTTGGACGGGGCAAACGCATCAGGACAATGCGGCCAGGAGTGAGAGAATCAGTAAGGGAATAATATGCGGCGGAAGATTTGAATGCTTCGGAAAGCGTGGTGTAAGTAGCCGCATCGTAATTGAAGCGTGTTTCATCGGTGTAAGCAAACACGGAATCTATCCCGCGAACGTCATTTGCAGGAGAAGTGAATATAGCAGAAAAGCGGCTGTTAAATGGACTGCGAGAAACAATGGCTAATTCTGTGTCTAATTCATTCGGAGAAACCCCCAAATGACGATTTAAACTTAAACTATAGTTAGCTTCTCCTTTGGGCCCGGATTTTTCATCAGGACACGGGAAATTGGGAATATTAACCTTATCAGGATTATTCATAATGATCCCTTCATAGGAGTCAAGCTTGTATAAAGGAATGCTATTGTCATCTGGTGGGACTATATCTATCAATACAGATATGGAGTCTGAGGCTCCTTTTGTATCAATGGCGAAAAAGCTCAGGCGGACTTTAAAGAAATTTTCAACTGTAACGGGACCAGTTGACGTATTTGCAATGGGGGCAACATTATAGCTAAAGTCTTGGGTGACAACTTGTCCAGATATGTCAATGTCCTGGTAAAAATCATCTGAAATCACAGGGACCCCAGTTTCATCAAAAATGGTTCGCATTACCCGTAATAATCGCAAAGCTTCATTATCTGCCATTCGCAGGTTCACTACCACTTGCTCACCCAGGCGAGACTTAAATCGGCCAGAGGATGGGGGTTCGATTGCAATAGCTGGATTTTCATCCGACGGAATCGGACGGGTATCAAATTCCCGATCGCACCCTACAAGGGCCACCAATGCCACCAAAAAACCGGCGATCAGAAGCGTAATTGAGTTTTTCATGTTTGCCAACAGATGATAGAGTTACACACTAAACTTACAACGAGTGAGTAAAAAAGAAAAATTCAGGTGTTAATGGATTGCTAATCGAACTTTTACAGCAAGCAAAATAAGCATTTAGCTGCACTTTTAACTTATCCTTCAGGATCACAATAAAAAATAACGATGCATTGCTACCATAGAGATAGGTTAATGCCGTTATTTGTTACCTGAACACCAGACTCAAAGAACACATGCTAAGCGTTCCGGAAAGAAACAATCAGCAGCAGTTGCCCCCGTTTTCCAATAGGATGAAAAATTGGGGCATGTTGTTCAGTGTGTGGCTGTGCTTTGCTGCTGTCGGATGTAGCCCTGATGGAGCAGCAAACATTTCAGGACGCAACCTACAGGATTCCCTTTATAGAATGGACACCCTGGCTGCGCGTGTGTTGTTAGAAACGCATTTTGAGCCAGCGAATAAAGCAGGGGTATTGGATTCTACCGTATTGAAAGACTCTCTTAAAAATGCGAATAGTAAAATTACAAAACCTCCTTCAAAAAGTGGGTATTCTCAATCAATAATAACGAATAATTCAAAGAGAAGTACCCCTAGACCAAAAAAGGACACCCTCAAGCCTCCTTCTTTACCGGTGAGTATTCCTGCCATTGATCTTCAGGAGCCTGATCCGCAACCGGAGCAGGAAGAGTCCCCCACAACCAAAGACGAAGCAGTTGGCCCAAAAGAGGTGCAATCACCAATCCAAGCACCTAAAACAGATCAAAAGCCGTCAAATGACCCTCCACCGAAGGTCACCTCAGACACTATTGGGAATACTTAACCTCATTTGGGACGAAGACGGACTTCACAAGTCTGGTTAAAAAAGGCCTGTATACCTTCTTCGTAAATGACCTTGTACCTCACAAGGATCAGGGAATCTTCAAAAGATCCGAAGCCATCAGAAAGGCGGATAATGCCATTTACAGAGGGGTCATCGCAGTAGTTTCCACTTTCTATAGCAAAATTATTACCATCAACTTCAGCAAACACATCCAGTGTACCACTACTGGAAGGACAATCCCATGCACCTAGGTTGCGCACGCGCAGGCGGCTGCCAAAAATGGCGATGGTCATATCGTAAACCAGGCTTGAATCTCGGATCAGGTCACCTGTACATACTTCCGAGGCGGTATATTCTCCCTCGAATTTGTCAATTGCAGGGATCGTGCAAGAGCCGTTGGCGTCTTTTTCAAACCCCTCATCACAACGACATTCGGCATCGTCATCTACTGCAATACAGGTTCCGAAGCCGCAGTCTTCATTTTCGCAGGGATCCTGGTCGCACCCGATCCAAAACATCACCGTGCATGCCATCTACAACCGCGCTTGTGTTGCCTGCCACTG
>JBCDIQ010000372.1:0-5585 GCA_039024295.1 Bacteroidota bacterium
GCTGGCCACGCCCATTTTCCTGGGATGCGCAGTTCCATGACCATCGATGATTAGTAAGGACGGAGCAAGGCCATGTTGAAGGTGTAGGCCCTGAATGGCATCAATAAGAATTGGACCTTCCCGGAAAGCAAAGAAGCCAGGTTGGTATTCAACATTCACGGGCCATTTCCCCACAGCAATTTGAGAGGTCTTGGCCCCCCAATTCAATATATCCATTCCTACGTAACCAGCTCCCTCCGAATATTGGATATCCAAGGTCACCATCAAGGCATTGCTTTCTAGGCCAATCAGCGATCCCTCCGGCAAAATTCGTTGAAGGGGCAGTAGCTTTTCCTGTTCTTGGAGAAAACGGTTTTCCATAAGCATGCAACATAAAAAAGAGGTCAGCTCATAGACGAGCCGACCTCTTTGTCTGATCTATTTTGAATGGCGAATTAGTACATTCTTTCGAATACACCCGCTACGCCCTGGCCACCCCCTACGCAGGCAGTCACCATACCGTAACGCTGCTCGCGTGCCGCCATCTCGTGAAAGAGCTGAACGCTTAATTTACATCCGGAACATCCCAATGGATGCCCCAGGGCAATGGCACCGCCATTTACATTTACACGTGCTGGGTCGAGGTTGAGTTCCTGCATCACTGCCAAAGACTGGGCTGCAAACGCCTCGTTCAGTTCAATCTGGTCAATGTCATTTAACACCAAACCGGTTTGCTTGAGCACTTTGGGCACAGCTTTGATCGGTCCCATTCCCATGATACGGGGGTCAACGCCTTCTGTCGCATAACCCGCCATCCGGGCAATTGGGGTAAGTCCCAATTCCTTGACCATATCTTCTGACATGATGACCACAAATGCAGCTCCATCAGAAGTTTGGGAAGAGTTACCAGCGGTTACCGTTCCGTTGTTGCGGAATACCGGACGCAGCTTCGCTAACGCTTCCAGGTTGGTGTCACGACGTGGGCCTTCATCCGTATCTACGGTAAAGGTGCGAGCACTTCTCTTGCCATCTGGGGTAACGAACACATCTTCTACCTCAATGGGAACAATTTGGCTATTGAATTTCCCTGATTCAATCGCAGCAATGGCCTTCATGTGGGAGTTGTAGGAAAATTCGTCCATGTCTTCCCGCTTGATCTGGTAATCTGTAGCTACCTCCTCTGCAGTCAGTCCCATACCGAGGTACCAGTCGGGATGCTCGGAAGCAATGCGGTAGTTCAGAGAAGTTTTATGTCCCATGATGGGTACCATGGACATGCTTTCTACTCCACCCGCAATGATGCAATCTGCCATGCCAGCTTTGATCTTGGCAACGCCCATTGCAATGGTCTCCAAACCGGAACCACAGTAGCGGTTCACGGTTACCCCTGAAACGCTCATCGGCAAGGACAAGAGGGAAATCCAGCGGGCCATTTGCATGCCCTGTTCTGCTTCAGGCACTGCACATCCCACAATGAGGTCATCCACACGGTCAGCATCCAGCTGAGGAAGGTCTTCCCGCAACTGCTTGATCACAGCGGCACCCAGGTCATCTGGGCGATAATTCTTGAAGCCGCCTCGGTTGGCTTTGCCTACGGCGGTACGCCGTCCGGCAACGATATATGCTTCTTTCATATTTTTCTTAAGTTTTTCCCGCTATGCGGGATTTCGCTTCGCTCAACAGTTAACGGTTCTCAGTTTACAGTCAGTGGCATTGCTGCCCTATACTGAAAACAGAGAACTGACAACTGCGAACTACATATTAGTTTCTTAAAGGTTTGCCGGTTTTCAACATGTGCTCAATGCGCTTGAGGGTTTTCATTTCCCCAAGGAGGCTCAGGAAGGCTTCCCGCTCAATGTCCAGCAGGTACTGCTCAGAAACCACGTTGTTTTCACCTGAAAGGTCTCCACCGCAGAGGACATACGCCACTTTTTTAGCGATGGTTGCATCGTGCTCAGAAGCGTAATGTCCGTATTGAAGGCCAGCGATTCCTGCGTAGAAAGTACTCAGGGTATTGCGGCCCAATACTTTCACATCGGTTCGCATAGCGGGCGGGGTATATCCCTGCTCGGCAATGGCGAGAACAGCATCCTTGGCTTCTTTCACCCGGCGAGACTGGTTAATCACCACCTGATCCGTATCTCTGAAAATATCCATGTCAATCGCCTCTTGAGCCGAGGTAGCTACTTTGGCCATGGCAATGTTCATGAGGTACTTTTCCAGAATAGAGTTGCCTACCCCACCGGGCTTGCTATACAGGTCTGCGGCACGCATGGCAAATTCTTTGGTACCCCCGCCGCCCGGAATTAGACCGACTCCAACTTCTACCAAGCCGATGTAGGTTTCTGCAGCAGCTACGACTTTATCCGCGTGCATGCTGAATTCGCATCCGCCCCCCAGGCACATGGCATGGGGCGCAATCACCACTGGAACTGGTGAAAGACGAAGGCGCATGGAGGTATCCTGGAAGAAACGTACCGCCAGTTCCAATTCTTCCCATTCCTGCTCATAGGCCATCATGGAAATCAACACCAGATTTGCACCTACGGAGAAGTTCGTGCCTTCATTGGCGATCACAACTCCATTGTAGTTGTGCTTCTCAGCATAATCCAATCCCTGGTGAATGCCGCGGAGTACGCCTTCTCCCAAGGAGTTCATCTTGGAGTGAAACTCAATGTTGAGCACCCCATCGCCCAGGTCAATGACAGAACAATCATTGTTGGACCAAACCGTCTTTTGAGACTTGATGTCTTCCAGAATGATGAATGAATCTGCACCTGGAAGGGGCTTGTAGGCCTTGTCCGTATGACTGTAATACTGCTTCACGCCGCCTTCTACCTTGTAGAAAGTCTCGTGTCCGGCTTCCAGCATTTCATGCACCCAGTCTGCAACCTTTAGTCCGTGAGCTTCAAACATTTCTACGGTCTTCGGTAGCCCCACCATGTCCCAAAACTCGAACGGACCTTTTTCCCAGTTGAATCCGGCACGTACGGCATCATCAATCTGGTACAGCTCGTCCGCAATCTCTGGAATTCGGTTGCTTACATAGGCAAATAGCCCCAGATTGGAACGGCGTACGAACTCTCCGCCCTTATCATCGGCCTTGAAGAAGAAATACTTCATTCTGCTCGGGAGGTCTTCAATGCTCTTGATGGCACCCAGGCTGGGGAGCTTCGCACGTTGGTTTTCGCGGTACTCTAGCGTGTTCAGGTCCAGTGAGAGAATTTGTTTATTCCCTTCAGCGTCTTTGGTCTTTTTGTAGAAGCCTTGGCGGGTTTTGTCTCCCAGCCATTTCTTCTCCACCAATTGCTGAACAAATGCAGGTATCTCAAAGCTGTCGAGGGCTTCATCATTGGGGCAATTGTGGCGAATCCCTTTCATTACATTGACCGTGGTATCTAATCCTACCAAGTCACTCAAGCGGAAGGTACCTGTTTTAGGCTTACCTGTTGCAGGTCCTGTGAGCTTGTCCACTTCTTCGATGGTGAGCCCCATTTCTTTAACCAGATTGAATATACCTGCAATGGCATAGACCCCAATCCGGTTAGCGATAAAGGCAGGGGTATCCTTACACAGTACAGTGGATTTTCCGAGGAATACATCCCCATAGCGCATCATAAAGGAAACCAGCTCTGGATCAGTTTCTGGGCCAGGAATCACTTCCAACAAACGTAAATAGCGCGGCGGGTTGAAAAAGTGGGTCCCAAAGAAATGACGGCGGAAATCATCAGACCTGCCTTCGGCAATCATGTGAATAGGAATACCAGAAGTGTTGGTGGTCACGAGGGTACCCGCTTTTCGGTATTTCTCAACCTCAGTGAATACTTTTTGCTTGATGTCCAATCGCTCCACGACAGCTTCCAGTATCCAGTCACATTCGGCGATTTTGGCTAAATCATCATCGAAGTTACCAGTCTTGATTCGCTTGGCACCGCTAGAAGTATATAGCGGGGCGGGCTTGGACTTGGTTGCGGTTTTCAGCGCGTCATTTACGATTCGGTTGCGTACGGCAGGATGCTCCAGGGTGAGACCCTTAGCTTGTTCTTTTGGGGTGAGTTCGCGTGGCACAATGTCCAGTAGCAGCACCTCTACGCCGATGTTGGCGAAGTGGCATGCAATGCGCGAGCCCATCACGCCCGATCCCAGCACGGCTACCTTACGGATGCTTCTGCTGGCAAGGAGGGCGGTTTCATTTGACGGTCTCTCTGCTATTAGCATTGGATGTGGTTTTGATTATGTGTTGAATGTTGTCTAATACTTCGAAAAAGGTGTCGAGCTTGTGGGCTGGAATCCGGCCGTACAACTCTTTGTTGAATGCGATTACTTCCTCTTTGACGGCAGCCTTTATTTCCAGCCCCATGTCAGTGGGAAATATCCGAACCATGCGTCGATCATTGGCATCAGGCTCACGCCTGATAAGCCCTTCCTGCTCCATGCGGGCAAGGATGCGCGAAAGGCTACGAGGTTCCATCCCCATAAGCGGGGCAATCTTCGTGGCTGGAGTGCCGTTTTTCTCGTCTATGTGTAGCAGCACAAAACCGGTATTGGTACTGATGCCCCCCCGGGCTGCTTTCTGGTTGTACATCCTTGATATAGCTAACCAAGCCATTTTGATGTCGAATCCTATGGCGCGCTTATCCGCTTTTACCCTCAGCAAATCTTTAATTTTTGAATTTAAACAATGGAAAAAATGGCTTGACAACTGCTCCGGCTTTCCTCAAACGCTAACCTACAGCCGGAGAAAAATGTTATGCATGCATACGAAATTACAAAACACCTGGATGAAATTCAATTGGATGGGGGAATTCTGTGGGGAAGGGTAAGGGGTCCACCAGTTCAATGTTTAAACGGCTCGTAGGTTTTCGAAACCTTCGAGGTGTGTGTATCTTTACTTCATGAAACTCCTCCGATGGCTATTTCCGGTGATTGATCGCATCTTTTGTATCGTGCTGGCAATAGGCTTAGCGCAATTTCCTCCCTACTATGCCCAATATGTGAAAGTGCTCTCTGGCGCGAGCCAGCAAACGGCAGCCTCTCTGGAGAAAATTGACCAATCCATTTCAGAGGAACTCTCTCGCCATCAAGCACGCGAAGACCTCCTGGCCCAACAGCAACAGTACGAAGATGCCCTTTTTGCCCTGAGCGATGTAGCTCCCTGGGAAAAGCCCTTTAAGCTTATCGGAAATTACGACCGCACCATTGGGCAGGCAGTACTGTTTCAACCGGAAGTGCCACTGGATTGGGAAGGCTGGGTGTATGGGTTGATCGGATTGGGACTGGCATTGGTGGTAGTGGGGGTGGTGAAAAAATTCCTGCTCAATCGGAAAAACGATAAAAAGGGGTGAGCCTAAACCCCTGCTCGGAGGTTTTATTATGTTAAATAACCATTGGCCGTTTTTGGGATCTAATCAGGTTCCATGAAAAGGATAAGGTTAGAAGTATCAGGGAAGTTCCTCTTAGATAACTCCATTACCCCCAAATACAGAGAAAGTCATCTGGGCCATTCAATCGTCTGGACTGACACCCATAACGTTACCCATTACTGTTCGAAGCCTTTGGTCTGTGAACAATGAATTCATTACCGCTACTGTCCTGGCTCAAAAACC
>JBCDIQ010000373.1:0-5564 GCA_039024295.1 Bacteroidota bacterium
CTCTTCTCGGAGGTGATTTTTGAGTACCTGATGGTTGATCGGCTCATCATCTACCACCAAAATTTGGATGGCTTCGTCCCGATTAGGCACCACCGTTTCTTCCGTTTGAGGTGTCTCTGGAAGTACCAATGGCGTAAGCCTTGTAGTTGTGCCAATATCTGTGCTAATTTGAGCAGGTTGCGTACTCAATGGCAAGGTGAAGAAAAAAGTGGAGCCTTTGCCAAGGGTTGATTCTACCCACATCGACCCTCCATGTTTTTCAACCAATACCTTGGAAATACTGAGGCCCAATCCTGTACCCGCAAACTTACGTTCGGTAGAACCATCTACTTGTTCAAACGCCTCGAAAATCGCCGATTTCTTGTCTTCAGGAATGCCGGTCCCTGTGTCTGAGACGGCCACTTGGAGCATGCCGTCGTGCTCTTTTGCTGAGACACGAACAAACCCTGTTTCGGTAAACTTTACAGAATTTCCTACAAGGTTATACAGCACCTGGGTCAGTCGATTTTCGTCGACAAAAGCTGCAGGAAGGTCTTCTCCGATGTTATTTTCCAGCTTCAAATCTTTGCCTTGGGTAAGGGGAGCAGACACTTGTAAGACAACATCAACGACAGATTTGAGGTCTATGGGACGTTGGTACAAAAGGATGTCTGCATTCTTGATCCGGGAGAAGTCGAGCAAGTCGTTCACCAGTGAGGCCAGGCGTTTTCCAGAAGCCACAACCATCCCCAGATTTAGCTTGACTTCATCGTCTTCTGCTTGGTCAAACAGCCCTTCAGTAATGCCAATGATCCCATTCAGGGGCGTACGAAGCTCATGGGAGGTATTGGCCAGGAACTGGTCCTTGAGCTTATCAATTTGTTCCAACCGTTCTGCACGTTCACGTTCGAGGGCGACCTGCTGGCGTTCCAAATCTACTTCACGAGCGCGTTCTTTACGTTGTTGGCGATCCCGATACAGGAAGAATGCCAGCAGGGCAAGGCCAATTCCCACAAAAATACTGTAGTTGCGCTGACGAATTTCTGACTCAAATGCAGCTTTTGTTTCAGCTTTTTTCCTGACATAAGAAAGAGAATCAGCCAAAGCTTTACGGTCGTATTCAAACTCAAACGTAGCTTTCTGGTTGGCTTCGCTTTCGATGCTGTCACGCGCGGCGATGAAAGCCTTGTACATGGTCAGTGACTTTTGGTGCGCTCCAATCGCTTCATATGCTTCATGAAGAGAATTGGCCGCAAACTTCATGCTTTCAATATCATAAGACGCTTTCGCTAGCGAATACGATCGTTCGCAGTATGCGATTGCTTCCTGGTAATTACCACGCTCCAGGCTTATCCTGCCAATGTTGTGAAGCACCCAGGCGATCCCCCGCTTGGAACCTAACTCCTCAAATAATCGAAGGCTTTCGGTATACCCAAGCAAGGCCGTGTCGTAGTCTCCTCGTTCTTTATATATGCCACCAATGTTGCTGAGTGACCAGGCAATTCCTGCTTTTTCGTCCAGTTTTTGTCGAATAGCGAGGCTTTTCTCGTAGTAGGCCAATGCCTGTTCCATTTCTCCCTGTGCCTCGTAATTGGTGCCTATCACATTGTACACCCACCCAATTGAGGAAGTATCTTTTAGCTCTTCGTACATCCTGAGGCTTTCAAAAAAGTATTCCAGTGCCTTCTCGTGCTCTCCCAACTCGCCGTAGATTCCCCCTATTTTGGCAAATGCATATATGCGAGCCTTGACCTTGCTTCCTTCTGAAATTTCCAAAATTTTGGTATAATACTCCATGGCTCGCGTATAATCACCCTTGGAATTGAAAATTGCCCCGATGGAACTCAGGGTTGAAGCAAGCATGGCTGTATCCTTGTTGTCCTCATATATCTCTCGGCTTTTTTTATAATACCCCAATGCTTGTGAGAGGTCATCCTGGATCTCAAATACACTGCCAATGTGAAGGTAGGTATCTCCAACCGCTAATTTATTTCCCAAGGCTTCCCATATGGACTTACTCTGGGTAAAGTATTCGAGAGCCTTTTCATATTCTCCCTTTTCCTCGTAAAGTCGTCCAATGTTGGTCAACACCCTGGCGACATTGCTGGTTCTTGCTAATTTTTCATGTACATCTATGCTTTTGAGGTAATGGGATAAGGCCTCATCGTAATTGTTGAGGTTAAAATGGTTCCATCCAATGCTGGCGAATGCATAGGCTGCACCCAGGGTGTCCCCTAAAGCTTCTTTCAGAGACAAACATCGCTGGTTGTAGTTCAAGGCCCGTTTATGGTCTCGATACCGGGTGTAAATCATGCCCAGGTTTTGGTAAGCCCTCCCGAGTGATTTGCGATAGAACTTGGCCTTTTTACTGTTGGCAGCAGCATTGTTATTCTGTAAATACGCTAGACATGCCTGTTCTATCCTTTTGTTGATGACGATGCTGGAATCCCAATCCACCTGATAAATAATATCCCCCCATATAAGTTGTGCGGTAATGATGGTGGTATCGTTACGCGCTAGTTTTATGGCTTGCTTCAAGGAGTCAACCTGACTTTTCTCCTCCTGAGTCAGTTGGGGAAAAGCTGAGGTGGGGACTGCCATAAGCACTATTAACAACCAAAACCGGATGAAACCTGTCAGATTATTAATAGAAGGAAGTAAGCTCATCTCGCAGGAATGCTAGCTGATTAGTTCTCCAAGATATGGAAAATATTCTCAGGCTGTCATATTTCTGCCAAAATAAGCGGGTTCGCTACTTCGCCTCCATTCTTTCAACGCCAGTCCAGTTTTCGGCTGCGCTAGGTTGTTGTAGTTGCTGTACCCGGTAAAGGAAGTACCCTGCGGTGAGGTCTTCCGGGTTTCGGGCGACGACTTGTTGGAATGCTTGCTCTGCGAGTGTGAAGTCTCCTGTAAGGTACGCCTGAATGCCTTCATTGAAGGTAATGAGGTTTGCGAGTTTTTTGTCTCGCAAAGGTTTAGGTTCACCATCGAGGCATTCGTAGACTTTCATTGGCTCCTTTTTCCCTTTGAGCTGCACCTGGCCGAGGTATCGGCAATGAGCTTGCAGCTCTGGCAGCAGCTCTTGGTAGCTGAATCCGCTCATGAGGATAGAGGCTCGGTAGTATTTCGTGAGCCCTTCCATCCGTGCGGCGGTATTTACCGTGTCTGAGATAATCGCTGGGTCTGATCGCTGCTGGTCTCCGATGATGCCCATGATGAGCGAACCTGTGTGGAAGCCCATGCCCACGCTGATCGGTAGACGATTTTGGGAAACTCTGGTCTCATTGTACCGCCTGATTTCTGCCTGCATCATGATGGTGGCCTTTAGGGCGTCAGAAGGGCTTTGCTGGAAGAGGGCCATGATGCCATCGCCGAGGAACTGGTTCACAAACCCCTGGTTCGCATTGATGATAGGGGCCATCCGCTGTGCATAGGCATTTACAAAGCCGAAGTTCTCATCTGGGGTCATTTGCTCGGCCATGGTGGTGTAGCTTCGGATATCGGTAAACAGCACCGTCACATCTCGTTCGATGTTGTCGCCCAACTGTACCTCTGTGATTTGCTCCCTCCCGAGTGTTTTGATGAATTCGGTTGGCACAAACCGACTGGTGGCTTCATTGATTCGATGCAAGGTCAAATGGGTATTCATCCTTGCGAGGAATTCTTCCTTGCTAAACGGCTTGGCCATGTAATCATTGGCACCGGTATTGAGGCCCTGAACAAGGTCCGCCACCTGATTCTTGGCTGTCACCATGATGATGGGCAATTCAGATGGCAAATACTGCTGACGAATCTTTTGGCAGACTTCGTACCCACTCATCCGAGGCATCATGACATCGAGGAATACCAAATCATACGTATTTCCCGCACGAACTAAGTCCAGGGCTTCTTCCCCATTCATGGCAGAGGTGACCTGGTAATACTCCTCCCGAAGGTGGTTTTTGAGCACCTGATGGTTGATGGGTTCATCATCCACGACCAGTATCTGAATGGCCTGGTTATTTGTAACTACAGCGGCAGATTTAACTGCTGTTGCATCTGGCATGCTAAGGGGTGTCAGTCGAGCAGCGGTACCCACCTCGGTGGTGACCTGCGCAGCTTCCTTGCTCAATGGAAGGGTAAAGAAGAAAGTCGAGCCTTTGCCGAGTTCAGATTCTACCCACATGGAGCCGCCATGCTTTTCAATCAGGACTTTGGAAATACTCAGTCCCAAGCCTGTTCCGGCAAACTGACGTTCAGCTGAGCCATCGGCCTGTTCGAAGGCTTCGAAGATGGCCTCTTTTTTATCCTCAGGGATGCCTGTACCCGTATCAGAAACTGCTACTTGCAGCATGCCTTGCTTCTCTTCTGCTGCCACGCTAACAAAACCCGTTTCAGTGAATTTGACCGAGTTGCCCACCAAATTGTACAAGATTTGACTTAACCTATTTTCATCCACGAAGGCTGCGGGGAGTTCGTCTTTGATGTTGTTCTCTAGCTTCAAATCTTTGCCCTGAGTTAAGGGAGCAGAGACTTGCAGCACCACATCCACCACAGATTTCAGATCAATGGGCCGCTGGTAGAGCAAAATGTCTGCATTCTTGATGCGGGAGAAATCGAGCAAGTCGTTCACTAAAGAGGCAAGTCGTTTTCCTGAAGCCACGACCATGCCGAGGTTTTGCTTCATCTCCTCATCCTCAGCCTGGTCAAAAAGCCCTTCGGTAATGCCGATGATGCCATTCAAGGGCGTTCGAAGCTCGTGGGAGGTATTGGCCAGGAATTGGTCCTTGAGCTTGTCGATCTGCTCCAGCCGTTCGGCGCGCTCGCGCTCCAGGGCCACTTCCTGGGCACGGGCCTTGCGCTGCTGTTGATCGCGGTAGAAGAAGAAGCCAATCAGCCCCAGGCCAATAGCGACAAAGATGCCGTAGTTCCGTTGCCGAATCTCCGACTGGTAAGCAGCTTCTGTTTCGGCCTTTTCTTTTACGTAGGCCAATGAATCGGAAAGGGCTTTTCGGTCATATTCGAATTGTAATGTTGCTTTTTGGTTGGCTTCACTTTCCAGGCTGTCACGGGCATTAACGTATTCTTCGTGCATCCTTAGAGCCTTTTGATACTGGCCGATTGCCTTGTAGCTTTGGAAAAGGGTATTTGAGACTTTCTGGAGTTGAACTAAATTACCGGTTTCTTGTGCCAAAATATAGGCCTTCTCCCCGTATTCAATCCCCTTTTTATAGGTCCGTATTTTATTGTATGTGTGGCCGATATTGTGAAGTGAGAGGGTAATGCCCGGTTTGTCTCCAAGTGTTTCATTGATTTTCAGGCTCTTGAAATAGTATTCCAATGCAGTATCATAATTACCTTTCTTATAATAAAGAGCCCCAATGTTATTTAGGGAAGTAGCTATTCCTGATTGCTTTCCTAGTTCCTCTTTTACTTTTAGGCTTTCGGAATAATATTCCAATGCTTTATCATATGTCCTTTGCTTTTCATAAATAAATCCAATGTTATTCAAGGAAGTAGCTATTCTGAATTTATCTCCCATTTCTTCGTTGACTTTCAGGCATTTAGAATAATATTCCATTGCTTTTGGATAGTTTCCCTGATTC
>JBCDIQ010000374.1:0-5563 GCA_039024295.1 Bacteroidota bacterium
CTTGGTGCCTATTGTCCCTCCAAAGCCGAACACCACCCTCGAATTTACCGAAACCATTGGCAGGTTATACTTTGACAAAAAGAACCATAAAAATCTGGCTGAGAAGAAGATAAAGGTATTCCTGGAATACATTCGTTCGCACTATTTCCTTGACACCCAACATTTGGATGAAGATTTCCTGCAGGCTCTGTCCAAAAAGACGGCAATGGAAAAAGGACGGCTTAAAGCCTTGGTTCATTTAATTACCCGCGTGAGAAACAGCAGAAACTTTGGTGAGTCTGACCTGATAGAACTTAATGCCGAAATTGAACGGTTCCACCAGCGGGTTCACGAAAAAAACAGCTGACCTCTACCCATCTGATTTATGGACATTGAACAACCTTCCTCCACTCCCTCTGCTTCTTTTGAGCCACGACAAAACCTGACAGCTCTCAATGAAGCCACACAAAGAGTTCGCTCAGAAATTGGTAAAATCATTGTCGGGCAATCAAAAATGATTGACCTGCTATTGGCAGCGATCCTATCAGATGGCCATATTTTAATTGAAGGGGTACCGGGAGTGGCCAAAACCCTGGCAGCAAAACTGCTGGCTAGAAGCCTTTCCGTCTCCTTCTCCCGCTTACAATTTACCCCAGACCTGATGCCATCAGATGTCTTAGGGACATCAGTTTTCAATGCCAAAACGACAGAGTTTGAATTTCGCAAGGGACCTATTTTTGCTAACCTCGTCCTTATAGATGAAATCAACCGGGCACCGGCAAAGACACAAGCCGCCTTGTTTGAATCCATGGAAGAACGGCAGGTCACCATTGACGGCACCAGCTATCCATTGAATCCCCCTTTTCTAGTAGTAGCTACCCAGAATCCCATTGAGCAGGAAGGTACCTATCGGCTGCCAGAAGCTCAGCTAGACCGATTTTTGTTCAAAATCAATGTGCATTATCCCAGCCAGGAGGATGAAATCAATATGCTTACCGGCTTTCATGCACGTGAGGGGAAAAATGACCTGAGCCTGATTCAGCCTGTTCTTTCGGCAGAAGAGGTGTCTGCTTTCCAGGACCAGGTGAGGAAACTCCACATTTCTCCCGGTATTATCTCCTACATCGTAGAGTTGGTAAACAGTACGCGAAATAACCGCGACTTGTACCTGGGGGCCTCCCCCAGGGCATCTATCAACCTGATGTCTGGTGCCAAAGCCATTGCAGCCATGCGAGGACGTGATTTTGTGACGCCTGAGGACGTACAATATGTATCCGGCCCTATCCTTGAGCACCGGGTGGTGCTGACTCCAGAAAAGGAAATGGAGGGTGGAACAGCAGAAGAAGTGATCCGACAGATCGTTGCCAGTGTAGAAGTTCCTCGCTAATCCTAATGGCCCAGCGTAAGAATCCATCCGGAATCCTTTAAGGCTTTTTGGGGATTTGTTGTATGTTGGCAACGAAATTGCTTCAAACAAAGGCCCCCATTTGGGGTTAAATGTCCAAATAGCGAAATGGTGAAGAAAGAAACACAGGAAGAGCAGCCCTTTGTAAATCCAATAGACAAAGATAAAGTAGCCGAGAACCCCGGCTTGCTCCCTTATGCCCACACGGCAGGAGGAGCCATCGTAAAGCCTGAGGACAAAGGCAAAATCAAAGGACGTGCCCTTGCCGCTATGGAAGGGCAGACAGAAATGCAAATGGACCAGATCAAAGAGCAGATTCAGTTGCTCGCCGATCAGGCCCACAAGCTCCAGCGCCGGAAGGAACTATCCGCCCAAATTTACCTGGCTGATATGGGATTCGAACCCCTCATCAACCATGTGTACCACGTCTACCGCCGAAAAAGCGGCGAAATGACCCTTTCCATGGTCGCCCCCCAGGAATGGGGAAGGTCTATGCCTTTTGAGTCATACGTGGCTACTGCACGCCTCATGGCAGATCATACGTGGGAAGTGCTCGAAGACAATGAGGGATTGAGGGAATAGCTTTTAGGTGTTAGCTGGTAGGTGTTAGGTATTGGCTATTAGGTGTTATCGGGTTGACCAGTAAGTCTAAAAGGAGCAGTTTACCGTAACTGAAACCTATCGCCTAAAACTTTACACCTAAGACCTAAATTTCCACTACCTCAAAATTCCGGACATCAAAAAAGTCATCTAAGCCTGCACTGGTATTGATGATGATACCGCCTAGCATGGCGATTTTATCAACTTTGAAACTCCCTTTTGAAGCCTCCACCAAATCATAAATTTGCTTGTGAATCACTTCATAAGTTGCTGAGGTGATTTCCTTTGCAGGTTCTTTAGAAGCTAAAATTTCCTCCTTGTAGGGAACGAGGCTTTCTTCCAATTTCATTTGCTGGTAATCCGCATCCGTAACGGTAGGTTCGTATTTAGGATTTTCCTGAAAACGACGCATGGCCAGCATCAATGCCCCACAAGAACTGGTTGCTTTGTCCTGTCTTGGGCGATACATCTTCCCGAGTTCGCCGTCCATGGTAATTCCAATATGGGGGCCGTAAAAAATAAAGGCAGAACCTCCATCGGGGATGTGGCTGGCATAGGCACCCATACCGGTCATGCCAGCGAACGGCAGCCCACCGAGACCTCCCATAATAAAAGGTCCAAACAGAACATTGAAAAAGGAAGTTGAAGGAATATTGATGTCATCTGAGCACAGCGAAGTGGCAAGTAGCATCTTGGAAATATCGATGTCGTAGTCATTCTGCATCTTACCAAGGTACTTGATCGAAAGATCCTTGCTGTCGAGTGCTTTTGGATAATGAGCTTTGATTTGCTGTGCAATATATCGTTGGTACATAGCTGAGGTTTTTGAAAAATGAGTATTGCTACCAATTTACCAAACAATTTTTTTCAAAGGCAACTAACCAATTGCTATCAGGCCAGTTTTTTATGAAAAAATCTACATATGTCTATAAAACCAATCAAACCCGGCCCTGGACAGGAGTCAGTTTGGGATTATCCGCGCCCTCCACTGCTTCAACCCGTGAGCCGTCATATCCGGATTGAACACCAGGGACACCTGATCGCTGACACCAATCGTGCCTACCGGGTGCTGGAAACCAGCCATCCGCCTGTATACTATTTGCCACCCGAAGACCTAAAGATGGAATGGCTCCAACGGGTCCCTGCTAAGCAATCCTTTTGCGAATGGAAAGGCATGGCACATTACTACCGGCTGGTGCTACCTAATGGCACCACCATTGAAGACCTCGCCTGGGCATATGAAACTCCAACCCCTGCATTTAACAACATCCGAAACTACCTGGCATTCTACGCCCAGAAATTGGATGCTTGCTATGTGGGAGATGAACAAGTCACCCCTCAACCAGGCGGATTTTATGGAGGATGGGTCACTTCGGATGTCGTGGGTCCGTTCAAAGGGGTGCCTGGAAGCTGGGGCTGGTAGGCTACTCTTTCCGGGTAAATACGAAGTTTCCCCCTTGGCGTAGCTCGACGGTTTGGGCTGGCTTTCCCACTTCAACCGAACCAAACTCGAGCACTAATGCTACACGGTCATAGCGAAAAAGTCGGTCTCCATACGCTTTCAAGGCGACCTTGCCTTGGCCGGTAGGTTCAAGCATTAGCTGGCCATCTTCGACAGTGAACACCAAATCGAATGGCAAGGCATCTGCTGTAAAAGTGCCAACAAAAGCTTCCAGTTGTGAAACCGGAAGGGAAATCGGTTCAAAAGCTGGTAGGTTAACGGGCTGTCCCAATTTGGCAGCTACGAGGTTGTTGACTATTTCTGTCATGCCAGTTGCCACTCCATTTCCGCAAAAGGCAATGGTCAGCTTTTTTTCTGGAAAATGAACGAGCATTGCCTGGAATCCATCTATCCCTCCGGTATGCCCAATTGCGGTATCTCCTTTATAGATGTATTGAAACAGCCCTAATCCATAGCCTTCTTCAAAGGTCTGCATGGTTTCAAGACTTTTGGAAGAAAGCATTTTTCCATCAAACACCCCTTCTGCAAATCGGCATAAATCAGCGGGCGTAGAAAATACCGAGCCAGCCCCTAATGCAATGGAAGGATGGGTTTCGGGATGTTGCTGCCAAGTGGTGTCATTTAACTTAAAAGAGAACGCTCGGTTTTCCTCGACGCTCCCAGTGAGACCTATCTGGGTACGGGAAAGCCCAAGCGGTTGTGCAATCCGCTCATCCAAGAGTTCTGAATATTCCTCACCTGTCACCTTTTCGAGGATATAGCTCAATAATACGTAGTTGGTGTTGCTGTATTTATGCTGAGTTCCCGGAGAAAATTCCGCTTGGTAGGTAGAAAAGGTCTTGAGAAATTCCGCTTGGGACCGGGGCTGGGTGTAATAGAGCTGGAACACAGGGTCAGCCGTGAAATTGTGCAGGCCACTGCTGTGGTTGAGCAACTGTCGAATGGTGATGCTGTCTCCTTTTGGCAGGCCAGGAAAAAACTGTTCTAAGGTATCATCCAAGCTAAGTTTCCCTTGCTCCACTCGTTGAAGCACCATCGTACTGGTGAACACCTTGCTGATTGAGCCGATTCCGTAGGCAGTTTCAGAGTCCGAGGGTACTTTTTGATCTGATACATCGGCCCGATATCCTAAAGATCGCTGGTAGGTGAGCCTACCGGCCTCCATCACAGCCACCGATGCCATTAACTGGCCGGATTTATCGTAGTGGGATAAGACACTGTCTATGCTAATGGATTGGGAAAATCCAGCAATGGGAAACAGTATAGCTAGGAATAGGGAAAGGTTGTTATACATGGGTTTTTCAGACTTTCAATAAAAGTCGTACCCATCGCCCTTAACTTACACTGGTTATGCTAAATCATTGGGAATCAGGTTCACTTCCGGGGTTAAAGAAATGCCGAAGTTTTCAAAAACGTCTTTTTGAATAGCTCCTGCCAATTCCTGCAGGTCGCTTCCAGTGGCATCGCCCACATTGACCAGCACCAATGCCTGCCGTTCGTGAACCCCAGCACCTCCTATGTGTCGGCCTTTCCATCCTAATTGGTCTATTAACCATGCAGCTGGCACCTTTATTTTACCAGATTCAGCCGGGTAGTAAGGGACCTGGGAATACTTTGCCTGAAGCTGCTCAAACTGTCCAGATGGAATAACGGGGTTTTTAAAAAAACTGCCTGCATTACCGACTACAGCAGGATCGGGAAGTTTTGCCGTACGAATTCGGCATACCGCCTGACTGACTGCATGAATAGTTGGAGTGGATACGCCCATTTTCTCCAGTTCCTCCTCTATCGTTCCATAAGATAGGTTCACCTGATGAAAGCCTGCCTTGGTTAACCGAAGACGAACTTCTGTGATCAGGTATGCCCCCTTATGAATGTTTTTGAAACAACTTTCCCGATACCCGAAGGCACAATCCTCTTTGTCGAATTCATGGGCCTCTCCCGTTTTCAAATGGACTGCACGCAGGGACTCAAAGCAATTTTTGAGCTCAACTCCATAGGCCCCGATGTTTTGGATCGGTGCTGCCCCAACAGAACCGGGAATCATGGAAAGGTTTTCCAAGCCTCCCCAGTCGTGAGACAAAGCATAAGTGACCAAATCTGGCCAGCTTTCGCCC
>JBCDIQ010000375.1:0-5561 GCA_039024295.1 Bacteroidota bacterium
CGTCAGTTTGCAGGGACAGGATTGGGGCTAAGTATCTCCAAAGTATTGGTCGAAAAACATGGCGGCTCCATGTGGGTGGAATCAGAACTCGGCAAAGGCTCTACCTTCTACTTTACCCTGCCCTTGAGCAAGGAAACTGCTCAGGTAACCACCGAAGTGGGCACTGCCGCTCGATTGACCCCCTTGACCATGCCAGATGCCACAGCAGACAAAACTGCTACAATAGCCACCAATGATTACGCCATTCAAATTCTGGTGGTGGACGATGAGCCGATCAACCATCAGGTACTTAAAAACCACCTGCGAGAAGACTATTATCAGGTTACCTCAGCCATGAATGGAGAAGAAGCATTGGAACTGGTTCGTGCTGGAAATACCTACGATTTGGTTTTCCTCGATGTCATGATGCCTCGGATGAGTGGCTACGAAGTCTGCCAGCAGATACGAAAGCAATACCTGCCCTCTGAGCTACCCATCATCATGGTGACGGCCAAGAACCAAGTAGCGGACCTTGTTCAGGGCCTCAATACAGGAGCCAATGACTACATGGCCAAGCCGTTTAGCAAGGAAGAATTCCTCGCCCGAATGAATACCCATTTGACCTTGCATCGAATCAATGAAGCTACCAGCAGGTTTGTGCCAACCGAATTCATCAAAACCCTGGGCCGCGAACAGATCACAGAGGTACAGTTGGGCGATAACATCGAACGAGATGTGACGGTGCTGTTTACCGACATCAGGAGCTACACCACCATGGCCGAGCAGATGACCCCAGATGAAAACTTCGGCTTTGTCAACGCCTACGCCCAGCGCATGGCCCCGATCATCAATGCCAACCAGGGGTTTGTGAACCAGTTCCTCGGAGATGGCATCATGGCCCTCTTTCAGCAAAGTCCGTCTGATGCATTAAAGGCCACTATCATGATGCAGGCGGAAATAAGACTTTACAACGAAAAACGCGTTTCCCAAAACCGCCTCCCGATCAGCGTGGGCATGGGCTTCCACACCGGTTCGCTCATCATGGGCATCATCGGCGACCAGCAGCGATCAGACCCAGCGATTATCTCAGACACCGTGAACACTGCCGCACGAATGGAGGGGCTCACAAAATACTACCGGGCCTCTATCCTCATGAGCGGATTCAGCTACCAAGAGCTGCTGCCAGAGCTACAAGCTCATTGCCGATACCTCGGCCAGGTTCAGCTCAAAGGCAAAAATGAACCGATGAAGGTCTACGAATGCCTCGATGGAGAACCCGAAAATCTCAGAGATAAGAAGCTTGTGAACCTCACCACCTTCAATGCAGGCATACAAAGCTACCTTACTGGTGAATTCACACCCGCAGAGCAAGCTTTCCAACAGGTAGTCGCCCAGAACCCAGAAGACCTCACCGCAGGATATTTCCTCTACCGGGTGCAGCAGCTTCAGCAGCCGGGCGCAGCAGAAAACTGGAAGGGCGTCGAAAGGATGGATGTGAAGTAGGTATATTTTTCCTTGAATTTACATTTTCCCGGGAGCTAAATGCTGAACGAGCTAGTGCCATTATAAATGGTATGTACGTTTGTGTATGAAAATATTCTTCCTCAATGCTCAATTTTTCTACAGAAAAACGGCCTGCAATGACTTAACTCCTTGTTAAAAGAGATTAATTTCAATAATTCATCCTCTGAAATTTCATTTTTCAATGAAATTCCTCCTCCCACCTCCACATAAAAATTAGATGTATTCGTACTGGAATAATTCCGGTCTACATGCATTTTTCATCATATATAGACCTGACTTTCAGTGAGTTCATTTTTTTTAGCTCACACTAAGTGTAAAAAAGTCAGACCGTTCTTTTCCGATAAGCCAATTGTCGTCAGGACACAATCCCTATACATTTGGCTCTATCACGTAAGAAGTATTACATCGAATTAACCGAATAAGATGGCAACTACCACTAATCAATTTGAAAAGCTTCTGGAGACTCAGAATAAAATGATGGAGTCTTGGATGGAATCTTCCCAGAAGATGATGAACGTTTTTTCAGGTCAAGAAGAACAAACTTCTGCAAAAGACCTTTTTAGCAACTGGTACGATACCCAAAAGGACCTGATCGAATCTACTGCAAGCATGAAGCCTGAAGAGGCCCTGAGCCAGGCTCCTGAGACGTATCGTAAAATGATGGAAGCCCAGATCGACTTCGCAGAAAAATGGTCAGAACTGTACCAGCAGTCTGCAAAGAAAATGGGAATGGCCCCACGTAATGATTTTACCGATATGCTGACTGGCATGAAAAGCTCATACCAGCAAATGCAGGATTGGATGGCCAACAGCACTAAAATGATGCAAGGCGGTCTTACGCCCCTCATGCCCGCTAACATGGTACCTTACCTGCAAAATTTTACCGCCTCCTATAACGATATGGCCAAGTATTGGGAGCCGCTTTCTAAGGCCATACAGTCTGGCATCTCCAATCCTGAAGCATTGAAAGTTTGGTTTCCAGACGATGCTTACAAGCAAGTTGTGGACACCATGATGGGGTTCAGCCCCATGGAAAGCATCAAGTCCAGTACAGAGCAGGCCCAGAAGCTGTTCTCCGACTACTACGAAACCACCATGGGACGTGGGGAAGAGTTCAGTAAGTCTATGATGGAAAAAATGGGCACCATGCCTTCTATGGACATGAGCCCCTGGATGCACCTTACCCAAGAGGTAAATTCCCGTATCCAGCAAACATACGCTCCGTTTACTGCCATGATGAACCAAGGCAAGGAAACAGAGATGTTTAAGGAAATGAAGGACCTCCAGTTTGATTACATCAACTTCACTGTTAAGGCTGCTGAACTCCAGTCCATGGTGTATGAGTCCGGTAAAAATGCGCTTCCTGAAACAGTAGAAGCACTGTATGAAGCTACTCAAAATGGAGACCAGGTATTGGATTACGATGCATTCTTCAAGACTTACATCGGTAAGTTGGAAGACAGCATGACAGAAACGTTCAAAACTGACGAGTACACCAAGCTTCAGGCATCTGTAGCGTCTGTAGGGCTTTCTGTAAAATCCCGCATGGACAATATCTCAGCAATGATGTTTGAGAATACGCCATTCACGCTTCAAAACACAACTGATGAATTGGCAGGTGAAGTACATGCGCTTCGGCAGAAGCTTCGCTCGGTTGAGCGGAAGCTGAATAGCCTGGCAAAAGGTGAAACTGCTGCTGCAAAGCCAGCTCGTACCACCACCCGCAGAAAGACTACCACCACGAAGAAGTAGTTTGTTGCAGCCGTAAGGGTGAGGTAACCTTTACCTCCCCTTACACCTTTTTTTCTTTTCGTTTTTGACTAATTCGCACTATGAATACGATAGCCACCCAGGCAGCAGAAAACTTTGCCCAGGCCGCAGAGCAAATGGACACCATGTATACTTGGTTCCAAAACCTGAAAAATATCAAGGAAGTAGACATCGCCACCGCCCCACGTGAGACGGTATGGTCTGACGGAAAAGTAAAGCTTTATCGCTTTACAAATGAAAACAAGATCAAGGCGAAAACTCCGGTATTGATTTGCTATGCACTGGTGAATCGTTGGGAAATGATGGACCTACAGCCTGACCGTAGCCTGATCCGTCGTTTGCTAGACCAAGGCCTTGAAGTATATGTGATTGATTGGGGATATGCCTCTGCTGTTGAGCGTTACAAGACCATGGAGGATTACATCGATGGAAACCTCAATGATTGTGTTGATTATATCTGTGAATCTCATGGCATCAATAAGGTAAACCTGCTTGGCGTATGTCAGGGGGGAACGTTCAGTGTGGTTTACACTGCTTTGCATCCTGAGAAGGTTAAAAACCTTATTACAATGGTTACCCCTATTGATTTTGACAACAACGAAGGCCTTCTCTTCCGTTGGTCAAAGGATGTGGACGTAGACGCGATAGTTGACGGATACAATGGTGTAGTACCTGGAGAGTTTTTGAACATAGCTTTTGACTTACTCAAGCCTATGAGCAAAGTTCGCAAGTACATGGGACTGCCCCGCATCCTGGAAAAGGAAAGCAGCCTGATGAACTTTCTCCGTATGGAAAAATGGGTTGCTGACTGCCCGGCACAGGCAGGCGAGACTTACCGCCAGTTCATCAAGGACTTTTATAAGCAGAATAAGCTCATCAAGGGCGAATTTGAAATTGCTGGCAAGAAATTGAACCTGAAGGATATCAAGATGCCAGTGCTTACCATCTATGCAAAGGATGACCATATTGTGCCTCCTGAAACAACCACGATCCTGAACGATCTTGTAGGTGCAAAAGACAAAGAGTTGTACGAATTTCCAGGTGGTCACATTGGAGTATTCGTAGGAAGCCGGTCACAGCGAGACCTGGCACCTGCAGTCGCCAAGTGGTTAATTAAACGTGATAAGTAACAAATCTTAAGAAAATTGAAGGGAAACCAACATTTTTCTTAAAAAATCTCCAAAAGCCCCAAGCCCCGGTGAGTTTTGTCATTGGGGCTTTTTCTATGCGCCTATAATTTGGGTACTGATTCAATATCTACTTTTAAATCAATATTATATGACTGCTGCAGGAAAATACATTGCCCTTGTAACTGGAGCCACAGGAGGCCTCGGTACTGATATGTGCAAAAAATTGGCAGATGATGGCTACCATGTGATTGCCAATTACCGCAACCCTCAGAAAGCCGAGGCTTGGGCCACCAAAATGAAGGAGCAAGGTTACGACTTTGATATGGCGCAGGCAGACGTTTCTGACTTTGACAGTGTAGGAGAAATGGTCGCCAAAATTCAGGAAGAAACTGGAACTGTTGATGTACTGGTAAACAATGCCGGCATTACCCGTGATGGTTCTTTCAGGAAAATGAGTGCTGAAAACTGGGACGCTGTATTAAAAACCAACCTATACTCTGTTTTCAATTGTACCCGTCAGGTAATCAATCCCATGATTGACCAGAATTATGGCCGAATCATCAACATTTCTTCTGTAAATGGGCAGCGTGCACAGTTTGGACAAGCAAACTATTCCGCTGCCAAAGCTGGGATTCATGGTTTTACCAAGACCCTTGCCATTGAAGTAGCACGTAAAGGCATTACAGTGAACACCATTTCTCCTGGGTACATTGGCACTGACATGGTAATGGCGGTCAAAGAAGAAGTCCGTAACAAAATCGTAGCCAATATTCCCGTAGGACGCCTTGGTGGTACAGAAGAGATTGCTCATTTGGTATCCTTCCTTGCTTCTAAGCAAGCGGGATTCATCACTGGGGCCAACTACGCCATCAACGGAGGCCAGCACGTTTACTAATGTGACCTTCCATTAGGAACCCACATTGTGCTGAATACATTCAAACTTATGCCTGATTTTGTATTCCTCTGCAGCAAAAAATAAGTGGCTCAACTCCACAGGAATCCTGTGGAGGCACTTTTTTTTCTTGGACATATATAAGTATCTAGATAGTTTGATTTGCACATTTATTTTATTATTTTTACTCAAACCAACCATCACCATCTCGGGGAAACGCCGAACACCGGCTTTGTAGCGGATATCGGGATAGGGCGCGTTGTAAG
>JBCDIQ010000376.1:0-5552 GCA_039024295.1 Bacteroidota bacterium
ATTTCCCTGGAAGTGGCGGCTAGTAATGATACCATTATCTTACGCGATATAGGCTATAACACCACTGCAGGGGAGGGAATTACCGCTGGTCAAACGAACCTGACTTCTGTTGACGAGATACGCGTGATTGGTGTTGACATTCACCCTAACCCGTGTAAAAATGTATTGAGTGTAAATTGGCCGGCCACAAAAAGTATCGGCAATTATTCAATTTATGATGCTATGGGAAAGCTGATGTTACATGGAGCTATTACCAGGCATATCGATGTATCAAGGTTAGTACCTGGAACATACTTGTTAACAATTACAGAGGGGCAAAACTTTGGGAGGAAGAAATTCACGAAGTATTAACCCTGGTTTTCTAAGGAATCCTCCCCCTTTCCCAAGATTTTCTATCCTCTAAACCTCCTGCATCTGCACAAAGGATTGGTTAACAGTTACAACCCATATTCTCCATCCATCAGCAAGCTAATTTCCAATAGACCACCTCGCCTTACATATCATTGTGCTTTTGGGAGCCGTTCAGGGATTTACGCTTTGTTTGTACCTGCTTCCTAAGTACCGGGAAAACCCACGAGCAGGTAAGCATTACCTGCTGTTTTTATTTTCACTGGCCTTTTACAACCTGACCTATGCGCTGATTTATATGGGTATCCATGACGTTGGCTTCGTACCCGTCACCTCATTTCCGTTTCCGTATAAGTATTTGATGGCCGTTGGGTTCTATTTTTATGTCAAGCACCAAATCGCGCCACAACACAAGGTCATTGCCAGGTATGAGTACCTGCTGTTTGTTCCTGCCATTTTGTATGGGTTGTTACGCGGATATTGGTATTACAGGATTCACATTGGGCTGGAGAAAGACCTCTTTTGGAACGTCTATAAGACGGGCTTTTTTATTTATAACGATTTTGCCTATCTGACCTTTAGCCTGATGGTAATGATTGCGGTGCTTCGATTTGTCAAAATTAAAAACACAAGCATAAAAGGAAGCATCTCCAAACGAAAAAACTGGGATTGGCTCTATCGGTTTTCCGGGGCGCATGCCCTCATCATTGTGCTGAATTTGCTCCACCTGGTCCTTGCCAATGCACTCGATCTGGAACATAGCGGGCAGTTTTACTCCCTCATCCTGATTCTGAATTCTGTTTACATTTACTGGATTGGGTATGTAGGATTCACAAAATCTAACCTGCTGTTCAATACTTATCACCTTAAAGACGCCAAGACCCATTTGCATCCGCTAAAGCAAAAGCTGGAGCAGATGATCCATGATGAAGAAATTTATGTTAACCAACATTTAAAAGTCTCTGATCTGGCGCTCATGCTTGAAGTATCTGAAAAAGAACTTTCAACCTTCATCCACGAGACCTATCATTTGTCTTTCTCTGATTACCTGAATTATCACCGGGTGGAAAAGGTAAAAGCCTTACTGGCATCCTCCGAACAGAACAGGTTTACCCTGGTAGCAATTGCAGATCAAGCTGGGTTTAGCTCCAAATCGTCCTTTTATGCTGTGTTTAAGAAACTTACCGGTCTGACGCCCACCCAATACAGAAAAACCCTTGAACGATGATTTGTCCAATATTTATTTTCTGGACATCTGCAGGCTGATTTACAATGCTTTGTATGGAACATGGAACGTACTATTGCAGGGTACAATCAATCAACATCACAATGAAATTTATTCAACTAATTCTCTGCTTTTCGTTCCTCACCAGTACACTTTTGGGCCAAAATAACCCAGCATCAGTCCAGGACAGCATTCAGGTTTTCTATTCGGAATTATTCAACCAGTTGGAACAAAACTACCTGTATACAGAATCGGTAGACTGGCAGGAGTTACAACCACACATCCTCAGCAAAGCCTTGGAAGCGAATTCATTTTATGAGGCGTTGGAAATGTGCCCGGTTCTTTTTGATTCTATTAAGGGCGACCACACCCTATTATTCACAGAGAGAAAACTGTACCAGAGTACCCTGAAAAAAGAGCTGAGCCAGGAACAATTCCATAGAAATCTATTGGTTGAATATGCTGCCAATCCAGGTTTCAGCGTAGAAGTTTTAGGAGATCAATGCGGATACATTTTCATCCCAGGCATGCTCCTGCTCAACGCCCCCCAGGAGGAGCTGGATGCCAAGGCCCAGGAAATGTACCGGGCAATTGTAGCAGCGGATAGCCAACACCAAATCAAGGGGTGGATCATCGACCTGCGCTTAAATATAGGGGGCAATGCCAATGTAATGCTTACCGGGCTGTATCACCTGCTGGGCAACGGGACCACCTACCTGGAACTGGATGCAAATAAACATGTAACCTCAAGAAAAGGACTACTTGAGGGAACCTTGTATGACAACCATCAGGAGATCATTCACATATCCCCTACCCTGGCGCCCAACCCTGAAGTACCCGTTGCAATCATCACAGGCCTCATGACGGCCAGTGCCGGTGAATTTGTCGCACTGGGCTTTAGGGGGCGAAAAAATACCCTTATAATTGGGGAAGAAAGCTATGGCTTAACCACCTCAAACGATCTGTTTGAGTTACCCTTTAACACCACCATGGCGATCACCCTCAGCTATGGTACCGATAGAAGTGCTGTGTTCACCAATAGTATCGAACCGGATGTGAAGGTGGTGAAGGAGGCCGATTTAGAACATCTTCTGCAGGATAAAAATATCATCGAGGCTGTTCGGTTTATTGACCAGGAGCGTTGAAATTAGGCTGAGGTTCACAATTATTTTTTTCAGGTACCTGCTCCTATACGTTTCCCTTAAATTAGGAGCAGGATTGGGTTTAAATGTAAAGAAGTCACAGGAGCGTAAGTTAAAATAATCATTCTGTGCCAACTGGGGTATATATGGGCGCAAGCGCAGAGAGAAGAAAAAGCCTGCACATCATTGTACGGACTCTAGCTCCCATTAAAAGAATCACTACCTTAAGGAAAATAAGTAGAGCAAAATGTCCATTGACGCAAAAGACAAACCTCGATTCTTTCAGGGAGTGGTTGACATTGGGGCTGATCAGGAATTTTCCATCACTGAAATACGGTACCTACGTGTATCGAACATCGCCGCCGTTCTGGGAGCGATGTTTAATGCAATCTGGATGCTAATTTCCATTCCTCTGACCAACTCCCCGATAATTTATGGCACCAATGCAGTGATGGGATTGATGTTTCTGGCTGTGCTAATGTTTAACAAGCAAGGTTGGCGGGTGCTGGCTGCCACCTGGCTGACGATCTCAGCGTATTTGTCGGTTCTTTGCTTTCTCTATCTGTTGGGATATGAGTCTGGCGTTGCGGTCATTTGTTTTCTGATCATTATCCTCCCCTATATGACTTTTCCCCGCAAAGCGAGGAAATTGGCGCATGGATTCAGCTTGCTTACCTGCTTGACATTGATTAGCGCAGTGTTACTTCAATCAGATATCAAGGCTCATTTTGGCGAAATGGATGCCTACTTATCACAAGTGATCAACTTTAGTATAACGGGATTCATTTGCCTCGTACTGATATGGAGTTTGTCCATGTTGATTGATCAGTCGGAGGAATCCTTAATAGAAGAACAGAAGAAGTCGGATGACCTCCTGCATAATATTCTACCGGCAAACATTATCAGGGACCTGAAAGAAACGGGGAAGACGATTCCTAAAAGGCACAAGAATGTATCCATTTTGTTTACTGATTTTGAGGGATTCACGGAATTGGTAGCCTCTATCTCGGCCATCACGTTGGTCAATGAGCTCAATGATATTTTTGGGCGATTCGACGAAATTATGGAGGAGACGGAAGTCGAAAAAATTGAAACCATTGGTGATGCCTATATGGCAGCTTGTGGCCTTGAAGAAGAAACCACCAATCATGCGGTTAACTGTATTACCGCAGCACAAAAGATGTTGGCCTACCTTGAGGAAAGAAATAAGCACCATGAAATTACATGGAGGATGCGGGTTGGGATACATTCGGGAACTATCGTTGCCGGGGTTGTGGGCAAAAAGAAGTTTGCATACGACCTTTTTGGGGACACGATAAATACGGCTAGCAGAATTGAATCTGCCGGGGAGGCAGGTAAAATCAATATTTCGGACTCCACCCATGAATTGGTCAAGAACAACTTCCCGTGTTTATCTCGTGGAAAAATCTTTGCGAAGGGAAAAGGGGAATTGGACATGTATTTTGTGGAGTGAACCGTGGATACAAGAGGCATATCGCGTTGCTTCTTTTCGGCATATTATCTCATCTGGTACAAACCGCTAGCTTCCAACAACTGTCTATCGCGTGGAGGGTCTTACTGTTCTCCTTCAGAAGCATCATGAAAATTAAGGGACCAATGATACCGTATGGCCAGGTACCGAATGATCATCACAACGGTCATGGAAACGATGATGTTCACATTTTCATAAGGACTAAACGTATCGGATACCAGGTAGACCACTCCTCCCATCAAACAGGCGGAGGCGTAGATTTCTTTCCTGAAAATCAACGGCACCTCGTTGGTTAGTACATCCCGGATAACGCCGCCAAAACAGGCGGTAATCACCCCGAGCAACAGGCTATGCCCAATGCTAATGCCGTACTGCAAGGAAGTCTGGATGCCTAGGATAGTAAACAGGCCAATACCAATCGTGTCAAATAAAAACATGCTCTTCTTTAACCGGAGAATCCTGCTTTTGAATAAATACGCAATGAGGTATCCTAGCACGATCACAATCAGATAATTATGATCATTTAACCACCCTACCGGAGTCCTGCCAATCAGGATATCCCGAATCGTTCCGCCCCCAACAGCAGTTACAAACCCAATCACCAAAGAGCCCACCAAGTCAAACTTCTTCTGAATGGCAGTTAACACTCCTGAGATAGCAAAAACGGAGGTTCCGAATAAATCAATGAAATATGTCCAGCTCATTGTCCTGGTTATCAATGATACATTTATATGCTACCCTCAAAATAGCAGCAATCATGCCCATAAATGAAGATTTTTTATGATCTTCCCTTGCAGAGTTAATGATAAAAAAGGCACCTTACCCAACATCCCCTATCCTGCCAAGGCTACTGGATTGGCAAAAAGGTTAGATCAGTCACTCACCCTCGCAAGCAGAAATGTCCATGAATTATTATCAAAATAAAGCGTCAGTTGAAGAATACATAGAGCTGGCAAAGGACGTAAATGGAGGCGAGCTGATCAAAAAGCTCAACAGATTCTTGCCATCCGGTTCAACTGTACTTGAAATTGGCTCCGGCCCGGGAACAGATTGGAACCTCCTAAGCAAAGGCTATGAAGTCGTGGGTTCTGATAATTCTCAGGAATTTCTAAACCACCTTATTCAGCAGAATCCTTCAGGTAAGTTCCTTGAGTTAGATGCCGTCACCCTGCATACAGACGAAAAATTTGATGCCATCTACTCCTACAAAGTCATGCATCATTTAAAAAACGATGAACTTAAAGCTTCCATCAGCAGGCAGCACGATATTTTGAATCCTGATGGACTTATTTGCCATTCATTTTGGAGAGGAGAAGGTTCGGAAGTCTTTAAAGGTCTGTTTGTA
>JBCDIQ010000377.1:0-5546 GCA_039024295.1 Bacteroidota bacterium
AAATTATCAAACAATCTGAATCACTTGTACTTGCACAAATTGAGGGATACACCAAAAAGGGCGAGGTAAAGGTTTCAGTATTGAAAAATCTATGTGGTAAACGACTCCCTAAAAAAATAAAGCTATCCTACTTTTACCTGCTAGACTTATGCAGCATTTCTGGAGGACATGGAGTTGAGTTTGAATTTGGGGATGCAGATAGTCTGTACCTGTTTATCAAAAAGAATAAAGGTTATAGGATATCAACGCCGACTTCAGGGTATGCAAAAATAAAGGAAGGTAAAGTATACGCTACCTATCGTCACAGCTATCATATGGCATTAGTACCGCAAAAGCTATATGAAAAAAGTATGACGGCCATTTTCAATAACTATCATAAGCTGGAATACGACACGCTTTGGGTAAAAGAATATATCAATAATCAAGTGAAGAATTCCGTTGCTGGATTTGAAGGGGATGAAATTGATGAGTTTTTTAAACAGCATGTTGCACTGGAAATGGCTTATCACACTGGTACCAAAATCGAACTAGAGAGGATTACCCCCTTTTTAAGCTCTGATAATCCTCATGCCCAGATATCTGGGATAAGAGCTATATGGGAAAATCCAGAACCGGATGCCCTGGAGATGATAGTTAATTTTATCCAAGATTCAACGAAAGAAGGATTTCCCCGAGTTATTGGCATGCAGTACCTGGATTTCCAGGACGCAAGGGAATACAAAACCAGGTTAGAAGAAATTCTAAAAACCATGTCGGATACACCTTCAGGATTCAGCGGAAACCTAATGGATCCAAGAGTTTGCACCAGATTCCCAAGAAGCACCAGATATGCCTTGGAGGACCTGCTTGAAAAATGGGAGTAAAAACCATTAGGTTGGCTCCTGGCACGAGTTGCCATGCACCCCTGCCCGTAGCTACCTGTGAAGTCCATTTGAACCCCTATACTTTATTCCCCTTCTACCTTCATTCCTACCTCCAGATGCTGCCCTTGGGGAGCAGATGCCAACCGTGTATTCACGCTTAAATAATAGAAGTGGTCGAACAACCCCCGATCCACAAATTCAGGCAGGTATTCTTCCCGAAATTGGGTAAACCTTCGGGCAAAACTGGCATTGCGTTCTCCGGTACGGGTATCTCGCGAAGGGACCGAACACCTCGCACAGGGCTTGAGCACTGATATTTGCCACGATCCCACCGCAAGGGTTTTTCCAACTAACCCTTCCTCCCAGAAAGCAGGCTGGGCCTCCGAGAAAATCAGATTTGGCCGAAAGCGGCGTAATACCTCTTCGTAGGAAAGCTCCGAAAATGCTTGCTGAACTGCCTTCAGGGTCGCTTCACTGACCAGCGTGGGCCCGGGACGTTCGGTATCATCAGGGATGCCTCTTTCGGGATAGTGCGCCAGCACCACCTGCGTCCCCACCACCCCGCTCATCCATCCCTCCATTGCAAAACGGTCATTATCCAGGTGAAATAAGCCTTCCCGGTCCTGGTAGGTAAGATGAATGCTTCGCGCAGCCAAATCATACCGGGCACGGACCTCCATGATTCTGGGATGTCGTTTTCCATTCACGAATCCACCACTGGCATCTATAAATACAAATTCCCGGTCACCGGCAAGGGCCTGGCCATCCGGACTGGATGAAATACGGGACACTTTTACCCCGTCAAAGGATTTAATGGGGTATATCCAGATGTGTGAGAGAACGGACATGTTGGTTGAAAAATATCGGTTACAGAATTAAGAGAAAGGTAAAGCATTTCCAGAAGAAATGAAGGATGCCTCCCCGACAATAGAAATCTTTTTCACACCCCCCTTCATTTTCCTGTGGTGGAATGTTTTTTGTTCCTGAAATTAAATGTGACATTTATCCACACAAACCTTAGATTAGGAACGCATCAATAGATTAGCATCCGAAACAAACAAACAACATGGTTGCAGTAGACAACAGCATTCTTTCCAAAGCTCAAACCTGGCTTGACAGCCCCATCGAGGAAGCCGAAAAGGCTGAAATCCGACGCATGATGGAGCAAGAAGCTCCCGACGAACTGGTGGACTCATTTTACAAAGACCTGGAGTTCGGGACAGGTGGCCTCCGTGGGATCATGGGGATTGGTTCCAACCGCATGAATACATACACCATCGGTATGGCAACCCAGGGCCTCGCCAACTACCTCAAAAAGACCTATCCAAACGAGGAAATCAAAGTCGCTATCGCATACGACAGTAGAAATAACAGCCCATTATTTGGGGAAGTAACTGCTTCTGTATTTTCTGCCAATGGCATCAAGGTGTTTTTGTTCAAAGAACTTCGCCCTACGCCTCAGCTTTCTTTTACGGTGCGGGAGCTCGGTTGCCACGCAGGTGTGGTATTGACCGCCTCACATAACCCCAAGGAATACAACGGGTTCAAAGCATATTGGGGAGACGGTGCACAGCTGGTGCCGCCCCATGACAAGAATGTAATTGCAGAGGTAAAGGCTATTGCTGGGATCGAAGCGGTAAATTTTGAGAAAAATGATGCCCTGGTGGAATACCTGGGGGACGAAATGGACGATACCTACCTCTCAGCCATTGAAAAGAATGTATTGGCACCTGAAGAGATCAAACAGCAGCATGACCTCAAAATAGTGTTCTCCCCCATCCACGGAACAGGGATTACCATGGTCCCCAAAATCCTCAAGCGAATTGGGTTTACCGATGTCACCGTGGTGGAGGAGCAGGCAACCCCTGATGGCAATTTTCCTACCGTGGTATACCCCAATCCAGAGGAAAGAGAAGCCATGAGCATTGCCCTGAAAAAGGCCCAAGCCTTGGATGCGGATCTGGTCATGGCTACCGATCCCGACTCTGACCGTGTGGGCATTGCGGTAAAAAACCACCATGGGGAATGGCAATTGGTCAATGGTAACCAAACAGGTTCTTTGCTGATCTATTACCTCCTCCGGAAATGGAAGGAAAACGGGAAGCTCAATGGAAACCAATACGTGGTAAGCACCATTGTCACCACCGACCTCATTGATAAAATCGCTGCTCACTTTGGCGTGGAAGCCTACAACACCCTCACCGGATTTAAGTGGATCGCTGACCTGTTGGGCAAGTTTGAAGGAAAAAAAGAATTCATCGGTGGCGGTGAGGAAAGCTACGGATACCTCGTAAATGACTTTGTGCGCGACAAAGATGCGATTATCTCCTGCGCAGCCATCGCTGAAATGGTTGCCTACGCCAAAGCACATGGAAAAAGCGTATTTGGCCTGTTGATGGAGATGTACACCCAATTCGGCATGTACCTGGAATCATTGGTTTCTATGACCAAAAAGGGGAAAAGTGGTGCTGAAGAGATCCAAGCCATGATGAAAAATCTCCGGAAAAATCCTCCAGCTGAAATCAACGGATCCAAGGTCGTACGCATGATTGATTACAAATCAAGTGTGGAGAAGAACCTGGTAACCGGAGAAACACAGGCGGTTGATTTGCCTTCTTCTAATGTACTTCAGTTTTTTACAGAAGATGGCTCCAAGATTTCCGCTCGTCCTTCAGGTACTGAGCCTAAAATCAAGTTTTACATCAGCGTCAATGCCCCTCTTGCAGACGAGGGACAATTTGATGCAGTATCAGCATCTTTGCAGGACCGCATCAAAGGCATTTCTGCCGCAATGGGATTGTAAAAAATGCCCCATCAAGAATATGTGCCTTTCCTGTTGGAGGGGCATTTTTTATTAGCCCACTTATGAAAGGCTCGTCAGCCATTCCATGGCTGCCTCATTTACCTGCTTCACAGCTGGCTCAATTTGCCAGAAAGCCCGATTTCTGGGTTCTACATAATTGGAAATGCCCCTTAAGGCGGTAAATGGAATGCCTTCTGTGAGCATTGCATGAAAGAAGGCGGCACCTTCCATGGTTTCTACCTGCTTATTCCATTGTTGGGAAGCCATTTTAATGGTGTTAGCAGTGCCATGAACTGTATTAACGGTAATGCCTGTCACCTTTGGCAGGCCTAATGAAGAAGGTAAGGGATTGCTAAGGGTGTTGTAATAGGTTTTCCCACCAGGCAGGTTCATAAGCGCAAACCCCATTTCTTCCAGGTTCAGAAACTCCCCTCGGTTTTCCGCTCCCAACTCTGAAAAAGTATCTTCAACGACCTCAACTACTGCTCCTAACGGGAAAGAGCGGTCAAAGCTTCCGGCAATACCAAACTGAAGGGCGTGGTCAGGCTGGTGCAAAGCAAGGTATTTTCCCAAGCTATAAGCAGTATTCACCATACCAATTCCCGTATGTACCAAATGAACCTCGCACTCCTGCCATCTTACTGTAAACAAGCCATTTGAGGTGGCGGCAAAGTTTAGGTGCTGTCTGACAGGTTCACTTTCCGCTATGGTTGCTGCTACCCAAAGAATGTTAACCATATGGCAAGTTGAAAATTATTCTCCCATCCATGAAAGAAAAGTGTAATAGTCGGGGAACTTTTTTGGGAAATTATGAGTTATATTTACATAGCTATATATTTATCTTTGCATATACAAAAAGGGAAGTCGATTTAGAAATATTGCAGACTCTATTACCCAATGACCATTTTATCCGAATCCTCCGCATTTAGACCGCGTATCGTTCGTTATTGTCCCTTTTGTAAACCAGATGGACCCGCTATTGTAGAAACGGAACTGGCTTTTGCCATTTATGACAAGCGTCCAGTAAGTAAAGGACATGTCATCATTGCATCCAAGCGGCATGCCCGCCACTATTTTGATCTGCCTACTGAGGTCCAGGCAAATATGTGGCATATCCTAAACAAGGTTAAACAGATACTTGACCGTCAGTACCAACCCGATGGATACACCATTGGCATAAATGAGGGTATCGCAGCTGGGCAGTCTGTTCCGCATCCACATATTCATGTGATACCGCGTTTTGAGGGGGATGTGGAAGACCCTACAGGTGGAGTAAAAAGCATCCTACGGAAACCCGGAGAGCCTCCGCTGCCTTGAGTAAAACTACCTATTGGAACATGGACTTTATGCTGCCCCAGGTGCGCTGGATAGCAGTAGGGTTATGAGAAAGGGTAGCGTAGAACTTATGCGTCCTACCGTTCTTAATGACTTGCAACTCGTAAGTGATGACCTGAGAGTCATCTTTGAACAAATCATCATCCAAGAACTGATATTTACCGGCATTTGTGGCGTGCATGGTGCAAATCTGCTCAAAACGACTATTTACGTCTATCTGACGATATAGTCGATACTCAGAAATACCGGTTTCTTCCTCCATTTCCCACCTTATCCATACACTGGCACCTTCAGGAGAGGCAGTAAGGCTGTATAACTCAACCGCTTGCCCATAAGAAGAAGTTGCCCACATCAGACAGGATAACAGAAGAACAATATTTAGGAGGTGTTTTCTCATTTCTACTCAAACAAAGATAGTAGGAATCTTATTGTTCATCAAGATAACGCCTAAGTTGCTTGTACAGTTGTGCAAAAATCTTTTTTCTAAAAAATAAAATTTCCAACTTTTTCTGTTAACAGGATGGCCCTGGCAGGGTTTCCGCAAG